>CAYYBU010000095.1:0-7935 GCA_964469945.1 uncultured Planctomycetaceae bacterium | reverse complement strand
TGATCGGTTTCCGCGACGAGCTGACGCTGCTGTATCCGTTGAACGACCTGGCCGGCATTCGCCACGGCAACCGCGTCCGCCTGGCCCGAACCAGCCGTTGGCTGCGGGTGGGCGACGAGTTGTTGGGGCGCGTGATCGACGCGGCGGGCAACGCCGTGGACGGTAAACCGCAGCCGGCACTGCACGATCGGGTCGCGTTCAACTGTTTGCCGCCGCATCCCTGCACGCGGCCGCGCATCGACCGGCCGCTGCCCACCGGCGTTCGCGCCCTGGATGGCCTGCTCACCTGCGGCAAGGGCCAGCGAATGGGGATTTTCGCCGGTTCCGGCGTGGGCAAGAGCGTGCTGTTGGGCATGATGGCCCGCTACACGGCGGCCGAGGTGATCGTGATCGCCCTGATCGGCGAGCGCGGCCGCGAGGTCAACGAGTTCATCGAACGCGATTTAGGCAAAGACGGCCTGGCCAAAAGCGTGGTGGTGGTGGCCACCAGCAACGAGCCGGCCCTGGTGCGTGTACAGGCGGCCATGACGGCCACGGCCATCGCCGAGTATTATCGCGACCAGGGCAAGGACGTGCTGTTGATGATGGATTCGTTGACGCGTTTCGCGTTGGCGCAGCGTGAGATCGGCCTGGCCGCCGGCGAACCGCCCGCCACGCGCGGCTATCCGCCTTCGGTCTTCGCCCTGTTGCCGAAATTGGTGGAGCGTGCGGGCCGCAGCGCGCGGGGGAGCATTACGGCCTTTTTCACCGTGCTGGTCGAGGCTGACGATCCCAACGAACCCATCAGCGATGCAGTCCGCGGCCTATTGGACGGCCACACCTGGTTGTCGCGCAAGCTGGCCTCGCGCGGACACTATCCCGCCATCGACGTGCTGGAAAGCCTGAGCCGCCTGATGTCCGACGTCAGCACGCCGGAACACCGCCAGGCCGCCCTGGCCGTGCGCGAGTTGATGGCCGCCTACCGCGACCATGAGGACTTGATCTCGGTCGGCGCCTACCGCCGCGGCAGCAATCGCACGGTCGATGCGGCCATCGACATGCTCGACGACATCAACCGCTTCCTGCGTCAGCCGGTGGATCAAGCGTCCACGCTGGAGGCCACTCGCGAGGGACTGGTCAAATTGCAACAACAATACGCCGCGAGGCTGCGGGCCGCGGGCTCGGCCAGTGCTCCCGTTGGGGCCAGTCCGGAGCCGGCTACTGTTCGCAAACCCTGAAGCATTGACAAATCATGAGCAAATTCAAGTTCCGACTGGCGACCCTGCTGCGACTCCGCGAACAAACGCGCGACGAGCGGCGGTTGGAACTTGCCGCCGCCTACCGGGTCGACGACGTGCTGAACCGACAGCTCCAGCGGATGGAAATGGAACTCGGCCGGCTGTGGAGCGAATGCCGTAAGACCGCGGGACCCGGCGAAGTGAACGTGGACCGGCTGGTCGAGATGCAACGCTACGAACTGACGGTGAAGGTACAACAATCGCAGGTCATCCGGCAGCGCGAAGGCGTGCGGGCCGAGATCGAGCGCCGCCACCAGACGCTGCTGGAGGCCAATCGGGAAGTGCGCGTGCTGGAAAACCTACGCGACAAACAGGCCGCGCAGCATCGCCAGGACGAGGATTACCGGGAGCGGAAGCGGCTGGATGAAGTGGCCCAGCAACAGGCCATTCGGGAGGTTGTCCGATGATCGGCAAACTGCTGGGCGCTCTGGTTTCGCTGCTGGTGTACACATGCGTGGCCACGGTCATCGCCGCGGCGATCCTGGCGGGTTATTACGGCCGCGCCTGGCATTTGAATCGCGAAAAGCTCATCCAAATGCTGGCCATCGCCCAGGGGGTCGATTTGGCGGCTCTCCGCGAGCAGGCGCGCGGCGACCGCGAGGAGCCCTCGATGGAGCAGGTGTCGTACGGCCAGATCCTGGAGACCCGGGCGGTGAAGACGCGCAATCTGGAGTTGCGCGAGCAGGCATTGCGCAGCGGCCTGCAGCACCTGCAAGTCGATCAACATCAGTTGGCCGAGGAGAAGAAGCGGCTCGGCGGCTTGCGCGAGGGCTTCGAGGGCAAGCTGTTGGCGATGCAGAATGGGGCGGTGGCCAACGGCCGCGAGGATACCCGGCGAACGCTGGAAACCATCAAGCCCAAACAAGCCAAGGAACTGCTGGTGCAGATGCTCGACCAAAAGGAAATGGACGAGGTCGTGGTCCTGATGTCCGGCATGACGGACGCGAAACGGGCCAAGATCATCGCCGAATTCAGGAGCCCCAGCGAGGTGGAATCACTCGGCGAAGTGCTGCGTCGCATTCGCCAGGGGATGCCCGCCGCCAGCATGGCCGAAAACACCCAGAAACAAATTGGTCCCTAAAATGCTCCCCTTTGCATTGGACAACATGCCTCGAGTTGCTCCGCATGGTTCCGCCCCGGCGGAAAGCAATGCGGCCGCCGGCCACGCGGCCACGGCGGGGTCGTTCCAGGACTATTTGCAACGGGCCCAATCGCAAGGCAGCGACCCCTCGACGGACCAAGCCACTGCCAGCGGCGGCAGCAGCGTCAAGCGGGCGTCGGCCGGCGGCAGCCAGGAGACGACGCGGCCCAGTAGTGACAAGCAGAACCAGCAAAACAGTGCCGCGCAGGCCGCCCCGCAGCAGCCGGGGTCGAACACGTCATCGTCGGCCGCGTCCGAGGCGGGAAAGACCGGTAAGAATGCTACCGACACGTCAACGGGCCAGGGCGATGGCGACCAGCAACAGACGACTGCGGGCAAGTCCGGCGCGCAGGACCAGGGCGAGGGCCAGAGGAATCAGGACGGCTCGGCAGCGACAGTCGAGTTGTCGGCATCCGCCCTGGCGGCCCAGTCCCATGCAACCACTGAACCCACGGTCGCCACAGGCAGCAGTCATGCCGATGCCACCGCGTTGCAATCGAAGGCGGCTGCCGCGCGGGTTGCTGCCACTCAAAATGGCTCATCGGCCGCCAACTCAGCCAAGGCCGCTACGGTCTCGGCCAAAGCTCTCAACAAGGCGGCCACGGTGGCTTCCAATGCGACCGGTCCCAAGGGCCAAGCGGCTTCATCCTCGGCTGGCGTGGGCACAGCTTCCGGCGTAGTTGCCTCGCCCGGCGTGGTCAGCACGCCCGGCGTGGTCAGCACGCCCGGCGTGGGCGGCACGCCCGGCACATCGACCACCACGGTTAACGCCGCTGACAAGCCAACGGTCGCCGCCGCCACGTCGCAAACTATCGTAACCCAGGTTGGCGGCGCCGCCACGTCGTCAGCAGCGGCCTCCACGGAAAACGTTACAGTCTTGCCCGCAAGCACCAGCCCTGGCGCAACCGACGCCGCCCAGGCGGCTTCCGCCTCGATCTCGGCCGCTGTAGCCGGGCCAAGCGAAGTTGCCCTTGCCGGAACGGGGGTAGCGGCGGAACACGCGGTGCTGGCGGCCGGTAATTCCCCCATGACGTTGTCTGCCGCCCAAGAGAACGTTTCCGCGTCACTGGCTGACACCGCCACGAAGACTGCCGAGGAGAGGTCATCGGCCAAGCCGGCCGCGTCCGCCGCGGTCACCAATCCGGCCAATGCCGCGGCACATGCCACCAACAGCCCAGTGCCGCAGGCCAATGCCGCGGCGTCGTTCACAAAGACTGGCGACGTTGGCCAAGCGGACCGCGTGCGGTTCGTCGAGCGCGTGCAGCAGGCGTTCCAGTCCATGGGCGCGCAGGGGGGCACCGTGCGGCTGAAACTGAGCCCGCCCGAGTTGGGCTCGATGCGTCTGGAAATCTCCATCCACAACGGGGCCATCACGGCCCGGGCGGAAACCGAGACCACGGCGGCGCGAAACCTACTGCTGGACAATTTACCCATGCTCCGCGAGCGTTTGGCCCAACAGGACATCAAAGTACAGCAATTCGACGTCGACGTGATGGACCCTTCCGCGGGCGGGATGTCCGACCAGGCTTCCTACTCCTCCGGCTTTTTCAGCGGCCAAAGCAACAGCCGCGGCAGCCAAGCTGTCGCCGCGCCGGTGGGCGACGACGCGGCTACCGCCGTGACCGGCGCGTCAGTCAGCCCCGGCACGGGAAACCAACTGAACGTGATCGTGTGACCAGCAAGAACGTCGCCCAAGTAGAACAAAGTGAATCACCCCCCAGACTTGCCCAGAACGACAGGAGATAACCATTATGTCAACCTCACCCACCAGCGGCGCATCTGGCTCGGCCAGTAGTTCGACCACAAGCGTTCCGAATGCCTTCAGTAGCATGACTCCTACGGACTTCATCAACATGTTGGTGGCGGAATTGCAGAACCAGGATCCAACCCAACCGGTGAGCAATACCCAGATCCTTCAGGAAGTGAGTCAGATCTCGAACATCGAGACGAACCAGACCCTCAGCACCTCGTTGCAATCGGTGCTTATGGGGCAGAATCTGGCGACGGCCTCCGGGCTGCTGCAAAAGACCGTCACGGCCACGGACACCGCGGGCAATTCGATCACGGGCACCGTTAGTAGTATCTCGGTCTCCAACGGCACGGCGACGCTCAATATCGGCAATCAGACGGCCACGTTGAGCAATGTAACCGGCATTTTGCCTGCGGGGAGTACGGCATCAACATCGTCAACGACAGGAAATTAAGGCAGAAAGCTCAGTGACCAATGGCATTGAGCATTAAAATCGAATATTTCATCGAAAAGGAGATAAGCCATGGGTTTAGCTTCCGCATTGAGCACGGCATTGACCGGCATGAACGCGGCGGAAACCAGTATCGACGTGATCGGCAATAATCTGGCGAACTCGAGCACCGTCGGGTTCAAGGCGTCCACGGCGGATTTTGCCACGCAGTTCTTGCAGACGCAACAACTCGGCTCGGCGCCATCGGCCGACAGCGGCGGCACCGACCCCACCCAGTCCGGCCTGGGGGTAATGGTCGCGAACATCGCGCCGAATTTCAGTCAGGGCACCATCTCGATCAGTTCCAACCCCAGCGACTTGGCGATCCAGGGAGACGGCCTGTTCGTCATGCAGGGGGCCGGCGGTCAGCAACTTTATACGCGCAACGGCCAGTTTACGATGAATTCCGATAACGAATTGGTCAACTCCACCGGCAATCGCGTGCTCGGTTACGGCGTCAACGGCGATTTCGTGACCAATACCAGCACCCTGGAACCGCTGTCGATTCCGCTGGGCACCGCCACCGTAGCCCAAGCGACGCAGAACGTCGTGCTGCAGGGGAGCCTGTCGCCGACCGGCACCATCGCCAACGAGGCCTCCATTCTTCAGACCGGTGTCCTTGGCGATGCGCAGTACAGCGCCCCCACGACGGCCCCGACTGCCACCGACGACGGCGCGGGCACGGTTCCGGCGGGAACCTACCAATACTACGTCACGTACTCTAACGGAACCAGCGTGAGCCGTCCCAGCCCAATCAGTCTGCCGATTACCGTGACCAGTTCCAGCCAAATCACGGTGACGATCCCCAAGGATACTTCGGGCCAATGGACCGATGCGGAGGTGTACCGCAACGATTCCACCGACCCCAACACATTTTACCAAGTTGATGATGTGAAAGGGGGCGCTTCGCAGAGCGGTTTGACCTTTACGGACAACCTCACCGACGCCCAGGTGACAGCCGGGGCCACCTTGTCCAACATGAATGGTCCGTCGATCGAGACTTCGACGCTCTTGACCAACCTGATCAGCCGCGACAGCAACGGCAACTACGACAACGTATTTCCCAGCACAGGGTCGCTCAGTTTCACCGGCAACAAGGGGAACGCAGATCTGGCTGCCAAGACGTTTACCGTCACCAACACGTCGACCGTGGGCGACTTGATGACGTTCATGCAACAAGCGATGGGCATTCAAACGAGCCCCGGCCCGGACGCTGCCAACCCCATTCCACCCGATTCGGTCAGCGCCCTCTATCCGGGCGGGTATGTCACCGACAGCTCGCTGCAACTGGTGGGCAACAACGGCGCCGACAATGCGATTTCCGTCGGTCTTTCCGCCCTGCAACTTACCACCAGCGGTGAGCCCCCACAAACGGAAGCCATCAATCTGCCCTTCAACACCATACAGACCGCCGCGGGGCAAAGTGCCGAGACCGACATGGTGGCCTATGACTCGCTGGGCATACCGCTGCAGGTCCATATTACGGCCGTCTTGCAAGACACCACCAGCTCAAGTACCGTGTATCGATGGTTCGCCGATTGCAGCAATAACGACCCCGGCGGGAACAGTTCGGAAATCGCCGTGGGAACCGGGCTGGTCACGTTCGACGGCTCGGGCAATTTCGTCTCCGCCACCAACGACACTGTGTCCGTTGGCCGTGCCAACGAGCCGTCGGTGAAGCCGACAGAATTCACGCTCAATTTTTCCCAAGTATCAGGTTTGGCTACGTCCACTTCCAGTTTGGCCGTCGCTTCGCAGGATGGCTCGGCGCCGGGGACGTTGGCCAGCTACCAGATCAGCACCGACGGCACCATCAGCGGCGTCTTCAGTAACGGCGTCACCCGCAATCTGGGGCAAGTCGTGCTGGCAAAATTCGCCAACCCAGATGGTCTGGAACAAGAAGGGCAAAACATGTACGCTGCCGGCGTGAATTCCGGTTTGCCCGTGGTCGGCTCGCCCGGTACGCAGGGTATCGGCACCATTACCGCTGGGGCCGTGGAACTGTCCAATGCCGATGTGGGCACCAACCTGATCAACCTGATCACCGCTTCGACCATGTATGAATCCAACAGCCGTGTGATCACCACGACCCAACAATTATTCCAAGACCTGCTGTCCTTGCAGCCGGCCGCGTAAACCAGATGATCAAGTTGACCAAGTTGGGAGGAGAAACGTTCGTTCTCAACGCCGAGTTGATTTGTTACGTCGAGGCGCGCCCCGACACGTTCGTGACTTTGACCACGGGAGAACGCCTGGTTGTGGCCGAGTCGATGGACGAGGTGGTGCGGCGGGCGGTGGCCTATCAGCAGGCCAAGCACTTGCTGCCGCCACCGCCGCCGGGGCGACCGTAGTACCGCGGAAAAATCGTCATAGACCGCAGCCGCGGAACCCTTCCGTTGGGCGGCGCCGTTCGGTATGGCGACCGGCGGGCAATTGGTGTTCTAGAATTGCAGAGAAACGGATTAGAAGATCATGGCGGAAACCCCCGACAGTGCCAGTGCCGTTGCGGAGCCGGGCCAGCCCGACGCGCCGGCAACCGGCCGCTTCTCGATTCTGGGCAAACTCAAGATCCTGCTGCTGTTGGCAGTGGTGATCGTGGTCGAGTGCCTGGCCGCCTATTGGTATCTCCCTTCCGCGGCGCAAACCGCGGCCTTGGCCGGCGCCACCGTGCCGCCGCCGGCCAACAAGGCCGCCAAGGGGACGGATACCAAGTCCGCCGACGACAACGAAACGCCCGAGCAGGCGGAAGTCGACCTGGGCGAATTCTGCGTCACCGCCTTCCAGGCCACTTCCAATTCCACCTTGCGAATTGATTTCCACCTCTTCGGCACCATCAAAGCGGAGAATCAAAAGGAGTTCGCCAAACTGCTCGAAGAAAGCAAACATCGGCTCCGCGAGCAGATCCTCGTCACCGTGCGGGCGGCCGAGGTTACCGATCTGACCGATGCCGGCCTCGGCCTGATGAAACGCAAAATCCTCGATCGTGCCAACCACACGCTGGGAAAGCCGTTGCTACAATCGGTCGTCGTCAGCGACTTTTCCTTCGTCGAACAATAAATTGCACAACTAAATCTTTTACGGGCTTTCAGTCTTAGGAATGGATTCCGATGGCAGACGAACCGCTAGTGAGTCAGGACGAGATCGAGCGCTTGCTGAGCCAGACCAAGGATCAGACGGCCCCGGCAGCCATGAGCGCCGCAGCGGCGCCGCACGACAGCGGCCCGGCTGCGACGCGCAGCACGGCCTCTTCGCCCGCCAGTGAAGAAGGCACAAAACA
>CAYYBU010000094.1:0-7935 GCA_964469945.1 uncultured Planctomycetaceae bacterium | reverse complement strand
GACCACTACAGGTGAGGGTGAATCTTCCGCTCACCCGTTCCTGATAGAAATGGGCTGGTTCGAGGACCGCATAGACAAGGAGACACTAGAGATGGCCGTGCAATTGAGGGGCAAGCTAGTGGTGGCGGCGCTGTGTCTTGGCGTGGCATTCCACGTTGCGGTTGGGGATCGTGCCCTCTGTCAGCAACCGGCTGCCCCCTCTGAGGTAATGTCCGGCGGCGATTCCAACGTGCCGCGGCAGGTGAAATGTCCGCAGCCGGAAGAGGTCGAAAAGGTTTTGTACAAGCCGCTTGGCCAGATCCGCACCGACGCCCGGCCTTCGCAAGGTCCGCTGCCCATGGATTGTACGGGGGATTTGTTCCGCCGCGGCCCACTGGACACGCGGACGTGGGGTTGCACGCAGTATCGTTGGGTCGCCCCCGAGGTGAGCCATCAACCGCTGTACTTCGACGACGTGCCGCTGGAGCGCTACGGGCAGTCGGCGTGTCCGCTGGCACAGCCGTTGATCTCGGGCGTGCGTTTCTATAGTACCTTTCCCTTGATGCCGTACAAGTTGTTGGTCGACCTGCCCTGGGAGCCGGTCTCGAACCTGGGCGTGTATCGCGCCGGCAGCGACGTGCCATGCACCCGCGAGACGCTGCATTGAGGCCCCGCGCGACGAACGGGTTACCGTGGTTTTTTCTCTTCCAGCGGCGGAATTACCACGGCGTTCTTCAGGTTATCGCCTTCATAACGAGGAGACGGCGTCCCTGCGAAATGGTTGTTTCGCAAGAGAACTCCCCGGGCCTGTTCTCGCTCGACCTTGATGGTGCTCATCGCGTGGTTCAGCGTGCAGTCTTCGACGATCACGTCGCGGATATTTCCCGCGATGTGGATGCCGCCGCCATTGTCGGCCGTGAGGACCTGGCGGCGATGCACAGCCCAGCGCGTCAGCGGCCCCGCATAACGCGGCCCATTGGGGTTGCCGCCGCTGGATTCGACGCCCGTCTGGCCTTCGCTGATCTCGTTGTCGAAATATTGCACGTACCAGGAGGGTTCGAACCAGCCGTCGGCGTTGACACCGAAGTTCAACAGCAGGGCGGAGCGAACGACCTGGTTCTCCGCACAAACGACGTCGATGGAGGTCCCGTAGCCGGCGTTGACCCAGGCCGCGTCCTCGAAACGGTTGCCGACGATCAGCACGCGCCCGCTGAACGGCACGATGGTGATCACCGAGGTCTTGTCGGGCGGCGTGTCGAAGGAGCGGTCGATCTCCCAGACGCGGCCTTTATTGCTGACCACGTCGCGCCACTGCCCAGCGCCGCGGCCGGACAGGATGCACACGGCCGAAATCTTCCAGTACCAACTGTCTTCCTTCGCCCAATCGGGGTACGTCGGGTCTGCGGCGAGGGTGAGCCTGGTTCCTTCGGCTTTGACCCCACCGATGTATCCACCGGTACTTGCGTCGAACGTGAACGAGTAATCAGCCTGGTGAACGAAGAGGCTTTCGTGCGTGTTGTGGGCGTAATAGATGTTGCGGCCACAGCCGCCGATGTTCTGGTAAGCCGTCGGGTCCATGCCGGTGAAATGATTGTTCTCCACGATCATGCCCCACGTGCCGCCCAAGGGCGTATTGGTCTTCGCCGCCATGATTTTGTTGTCGGCGATCAGCCCATACTTGCCGGACACGAGCCCTTGTCCCTTGGCGATAATGTCGCAGCGGGTCACCTGAAAGTTCCGTCCCATGCGGACGACCGTGCCCTTGTCCCGGTCGGTCGGGATCCAGGCATGATCCGTGCGGATGCGCACCCTGTCCATGCGGAATCGTTCCTCGGCGACAATTCCCTGGTCGTAGTCCGGCGGCAAGTAAATGCTCAACTCTTCAATGCCGTAGTCCCGGCCGTGAATTAGCGTATCGGGGGCCTTGTTACCCTGGACCAGCGCCCGGCCTTGCGGACCGCCGCCGTCCATGTTGAACGCTCCCGTGCCCCACCAGAGCGCCACGACGCCCATCCCCTCGCCCTTGAGCATGGTGTGGTCCGGCACGCTCAGTGGGCCTTTGATCGTGTAACGACCGGCGGGAAAATAGACGGTTCCGCCGCCGTTCTCTTGCGCCTTTTTCAGCGCGGCGAGGATGCCCTTGGTGCGATCGAGCGGCTGATTGTATTTCATCAACGAGTTTCGCATCTGGGTCGTCGCGTCCGGGCCGTAGGACTCCAGCACGTTGAAAATCGCCGTGGGGATTGCCCGTTTCGCCACGATCTCGACAGCGCCCGCGCCGTGCCACGCCGCGGGGCCGCCGCTGCCGTTATGAACGCGCACCGTGTAGCGCCCCAGCGCCAGGTTCTTCGGCACGGCAACCCGCAACGAGAAGCCGCTAGCGTCGACAGGAACAAGGCTGATCGGCGCGCCCTTTTCGGGTTCCAGTCGAATCGTGGCCGACGCCTGGCGAGTTGCCGGCCCCATATCGGCCAGCGATTTACCCAGCACGCGCAGCCAGCCGCCGGGCGTCGCCGCATCCCCCTCGTCGCCTTGCACCCACCAGGGATCGGGCTCGTTGAGCAAGATCGGCACGGAAACGCGCTCCCCAACCCTGATTCGGCAAGCGAAAACCCCCCGATCCCAACTTGCCGGCACGGCGAACTTCAACGACTCATCGCTGGCCTGGAGCACGGGCACAGTGGTCCATTGCTTGATCTGTTGACTTGGGTTCCGTGTCGGCGTTTCGTTGGGCCGGTCGTCGAGCCTGGCCATCTCGACGATTGCCTGGGGGCCGAAGTCGCTCCCCTGCACCAGCACGGTTTCGTCGGGCCGCACCGGGGCGGAGGCCCAGAAGACGCGCGGTTGCACGCCGCTGACGGTAGCGGCCGGGCTCGACACGGAACTCAGCAATCCCACCAACGCGGCCGGGATCCAAAAGTATCTTCTCGCGAAAGATGATGTTATCATAGTATCCAATATGATAATTCAATCGTCGGCGACTGCAACAGCGCCCCGCCAAGACATGGGAGCAACTTCATGAACGACCGTCGTTACCGTGCCATTCTACCGCTGGTTTCGGCCCTGTGCATCTGTCTTCCTTGGCAGGTGCGGGCGGAGGTCGTGCCAGCCACGATCTTTGCCGACCACATGGTTCTGCAGCGAGACATGCCGGTTCCGGTCTGGGGTGGGGCCAAAGCTGGAGAGGTGGTGACCGTCACCTTCGCCGGGCAGACGCGGAAGACCACGGCCGGCGCGGATGGCAAATGGCAGGTAAGACTGGATGCGATGAAGGCCCGCGCGACGCCGGCCACGATGTCCATCGCAGGAAAGAATTCCATCACCATCAAGGACGTGCTGGTCGGCGAAATCTGGCTGGGATCGGGCCAGTCGAACATGACGATGCGTTTTCGCCCGGAGGTGAACCCCGACGATTTCGCCAACTCGGACCAGCCGGCGATTCGCACGGCGAACGTCGGTCCCGGGGCGACGCTGCAGCCGCAAGATTCGGTGGCGGTGAAGTGGTCGGTGTGTTCGCCGCGGACGATCGCCAAGGATTTCTCCGCGGTGGGTTATTTCTTCGTCAAGCGGCTGCACGACGAGCTGCACGTGCCGGTGGCGCTGGTGCATAGTTCCTGGGAAGGGACGCCGATCGAACCGTGGATCAGCCGGGAGGCGCTGCTGGCGAACCCGCTGATCGAGGCGTTTGCACGCCGGCAAATCGCGGCCCTGGCCGATCGGCCCGCCGACGACCAGGCATTCTTGCCGAAAATTCAGGCGTGGGAAGCAAAATACCACTGCGGAGACACCAGCACCAAGGGCGTCGATGAGGGTTGGGGAAAGCCTACCTACGATGCGTCCGCGTGGAAAAAAGTCACCCTCGAGACAGATTTTCGCGCCGCCGGGCTGCCGTATGGTGGCATCGTGTGGTTCCGCAAGGAGGTGAACGTTCCCGCGGCGGCGGCGGGCAAGGCGTTCGAGTTCAACCCGGGCTTCACGGTCGATAACGTCTCGGCGTTCTGGAACGGCGTGCCGTTGAAGGAAGTGTGGAACCATCCCAAATATCATCCCCACGGCCAGGGGTTCGCGGTGCCGGGGGAATTGGTCCAAGCGGGCAAGAACGTGGCGTCGGTGCGAATCTTCGGGCACACCGAGGGACACTTCTGGTGTACAGGCAAGCAGATGCGAATCCCGGGGATAGAGCTGGATCCCAAGCCCGATGAGTGGCAGGCGAAGGTTGAGGTACGGTTTCCCGATGTGACGCCCGAAGCACTAGCCGCGCTGCCGAAAGTGCCCATCGCCGAGCCGCAGAGCACGGCGAGCTGCCTTTTCAACGGCCAAATCCGTCCGCTCATTCCCTTCGCCATTCGCGGCGCCATCTGGTACCAAGGCGAGTCGAGCTGGGACCGGTCGCAATGGTATGCGACGACGCTGACGACGTTGATCCGGGATTGGCGCGCACGGTGGGGCGAGGGTGATTTCCCGTTTTATATCGTGCAACTGGCGAACATCAGCCGTCCGCCCGAGGATCCTGAGGAAGGCGCTTGGGCAAGAGTGCGCGAAGCGCAATTACAGGTTTCCCGTGAGGTGCCCAACACGGGGCTGGCCGTTGCTATCGACATCGGCGAGGAGAAGGACATCCATCCACGGAACAAGCGGGCGACAGGCAATCGGCTGGCGCTGCTGGCGTTGGCGAAGACGTACGGAATGGCCGTCGCATCGTCGGGCCCGATTTACGAATGGATGCGGCTCGATGGTGGAAAGATCCGCGTGAAGTTCTCGTCGCTCGGCGGTGGATTGGTGGCCAAGGAGGGCGCGTTGAAACAGTTTGCGATCGCCGGTGCGGACAAGAAATTCGTCTGGGCCGAGGCTCGGATCGAGGGCGACCAGGTGGTCGTCTGGAGCGCGAAGGTAGCGAAACCGGTGGCGGTCCGCTACGCCTGGGCCCAAAACCCCCAGGGGTGCAATCTTTACAACACAGCGGGCTTGCCGGCGTCGCCGTTTCGTACCGATGCGTGGTGAGGGCTGCGCGTTTCGCGACAGCAACCCGGATTCCTTGCCCTTTAGCGCTGAAGCGACAGATCGCTTGAGAGCGTGCAGGACTGGCCCGGCGCCAGCTTCAGTCGTTCCGTTTTGCGGCCGTAGCGGACCAGCGGGTTCGTGCCGGCCGTGCTGCGAATCGTGGCCGTCGCCAGGCGATCGTCCTTCCAGGTGATGTCCACCTCGAACCCGCCGCGCGCGCGGAGCCCCTTGACGCTTCCCGTCGGCCAGCACTTGGGCAATGCGGGCAGCAAATGGATCTCGCCCGTGTGGCTTTGCAACAGCATTTCCGCTACCCCGGCGGTGTAGCCGAAGTTGCCGTCGATCTGGAACGGCGCATGGGTGTCGAACAAGTTCGGCAGGATGCAATCCTTGAGCAACTGCACGATCAACTTGTGCGCCCGGTCGCCATCGTGCAAGCGCGCCCAGAAGTTGATCTTCCAGGCGGTGCTCCACCCGGTGCTGACGTCGCCGCGGGCGTTGAGCGAGACGCGTGCCGCGTCGGCCAGCGCCGGCGTGGTGTCCGGCGATATCTGCCGGCCGGGATGCACGGCGAACAGGTGCGAAACGTGCCGGTGGGTGTCTTTGGGATCGTCGATGTCCGCAGCCCATTCCTGCAACTGGCCCCAGCGGCCGATCTTCGGGCCGAGCAGTTTGGCGCGCATGGCGGCGACTTTCGCCCGGTAGGTCGGGTCGATGCCCAAGACCTCGCCGGCGGCGAGATAGTTCGTAAACAGGTCCCAGACGAGCTCCTGATCCATCGACACGCCGTCCGCCGTTGGACCGTGCTCGGGCGAGAAACCCTGCGGCACCACGAGCGTGCCGTCGGGCAATGCCTTAAGACGATCTTCCCAGAACTCGCACAGTTCCTTCAAGACGGGATAGGCCACCGTGCGCAGATACTGCTTGTCCTGGGTGAACGCATAGTGCTCCCAGAAATGCTGGCCGTACCAGGCGTTGGCCGTGAAACACCACGACCAGCTTCCCGCGCCGAAGATGTTGTTCTCGCCGCGGACGGCCCAACCGCGCTTGCTCTCATGGATCTGCTCGCGGGTGTTGTCGCGGCGCGGCTCAATCATGCTGCGAAAGTAGGTCAAAAGCGACTGGTGGCATTCGGGCAACCCGGTCGGCTCGGCCAGCCAGTAGTTCATCTGCACGTTGATGTCGGCGTGGTAATCGCAGCGCCAGGGCGGGTTGTGCCAAATGTTCCACATCCCCTGAAGATTGGCCGGCAACGTTCCCGGCCGCGACGAACTGATCAGCAGATAGCGGCCGTACTGAAACAACAGCGCCTCCAATTCGGGGTCGTGCGACTGCTGCTTGTATTGCGCCAATCGCTCGTCGGTCGGCAACGCCCGCGTCTTTGCCGCCGTGCTTCCCAAGTCCAGGGCCACGCGATCGAGCAGCCCCTGGTAATCGGCGACGTGGTCCGCTTTCAACCGCTCGTAGGGCGTCTTCGCCGCGACGGCGAGGACCTTTTCCAGCCAAGCATGGGGAGGTTCTCCGAACCAACCCTTGTGGTAGTCGTTCACGTACGAGGTGCCGGCGGCAAGAAGAATCGTCAGCGAATCGACGCCGGCGAAACGGATGGTGCCGCCGTCCATCGAGAGCGTGCCGCCCTCGTGCAACACCAACACCTGCGTTTCATAATCCAAACCGTTGCCAAGCGAACCGGCGGCGGTGAGTTTGTCGTGCGCGGCAACGGTCTTGGCGTCGTGCGCGTCGACCAGGCGGACGACGCCACCGTACCTGCCGGGTTTGTCCGCCGTGAACCGCAGTACCATCACCTGGGCCGGGTGGCTGCAAAAATATTCGCGCTGAAACGCCGCGCCGCCGCTGCGGTACGTCACGCGATGCAGCGATTGCCCGATGTCCAACTCGCGGCGATAGTCCGCGGCGCGGACGTGGCCCAACTCGACGTACAGATCGCCCAACGGCTGATACGCGCCGGTGTCTTCGTCGCGGTCGCTGCCGGTCCACAGGCTGTGCTCATTGAGCTGGATTCGCTCGGTATGGACGCCGCCGAAAACCATGCCGCCGACGTTGCCGTTGCCGATCGGCAAGGCATCCGGCTCCCACATCTTCGCCGGCTGGCGATACCATAAAACCAACTTCCCCTCGGGCGCTGCAGCAACGCCGGAAAGTTGCGACTTTTCAATCCACGGCGCACGGGCCTCTTTGTCCTTCCCCTCAGCCGTGGGGTCTGGTTTGGCCTTGCGCTGCAAAGTGCCGCCAGCAATCCCAACCGATGTCCCTGACAATACGATGAGAAGCAGGATCGAAATGCGCGTCGCGAATGGCATGGTGATTCCTTTAGCGAGGGGGGGGGCTTATCCACTGACAAACCGCTATTTTACATCCCCCGCGATCGCCGTGCCAGTCGATGCTCCCCGTGCGTCGAGATATTACGGTTTCTTCGCCGTTTCCGCACGCATTGTTACGATCGGCCGAATAATAACTTCCGGATGTGGGCGGACGGGGCGGTCCCCCGTAGGTCAGGCTGTGCCTGACAGTCCGCGGCGTCAGGCACAGCCTGACCTACGATTTGCGGAAGTTATGTTTCCGCGATCCCTGCACAGTAATGTTGGCATCGCCGTGTGATCTTTGCCGCCCGATGGCGACAAGCAAGCAGTCTCGCACTACTTCCGCCGCTTCAGCCACAAGCCCAGGCTGCACAACGACCCGGCCAGCAACAACGCCATCGTACCAGGCTCCGGCACCGTCGACAAACCGCCGACGGCGCTACCCGCGCCAACTTGCGTCAGCGCGGGAGCGCCGCCGAGCGTCGCCATGTACGAAACCGGATTGGCAACCAGCGATACGTTGCTGGCCGACGCCCCGCTGTCCAGACTGCTGGTCAACTGCACCTGCGCCGCCTGCGACGCCAACGCCGACCATTGCGAACTGCCCAAAAGGTTCAGCGTGGGCGAACCGTCG
>CAYYBU010000093.1:0-7940 GCA_964469945.1 uncultured Planctomycetaceae bacterium | reverse complement strand
CGTGGTCGGCGTCGATTCGCCGCGCGAGGTCGGGAATGTTGGCGACGTGCCCGCCCACGATGATTTGCGCCGCGGGAAGATGCGTGCGAACCAACTCGCACATCTTCTTGACCTTGAGAAAGTTTGGCACGATGCCGCTGATGCCGACGATGTCGTAGCGCCGGCTGCGAAGCTCTTCGACGAATCGATCCAGGGCGGGATAGTCCAGCAGCGTACACGGCGCATCGAGGTTGGCCTGGATGAACATCAGGCCCCAGGAGCGATGGAACAGGCGCAGCGAAAACGGCCCCTGCACCCGGGTCACCTGGTTGTGGTACAACTCCATCGGGTTCCTCAGCCGGCTGCCATATTCGTCGTCCTGGGCATAGGGCCCGAACACGCTGCTCAGCAGGATACGGGGGCGCGCTTCCCCGCGATACCTGGCGTGCGGCGCCGACGTCGTGGGAAAGGTCGAAAGAGGGCTGCTCAGTGGATTGTTGATGACGATTACTTTCAGATGACCACGGGATGGACGACAACGCTGAATTGTACGCCGGATCGCAGGGCCCGTGGGTAACCGTCAGGTATTATTCAGGTAATAGATTGGTAATACTTCGCGGGGAAGAAGGGGACAGGTCCATGTTTTCGGACTACGTCCTCCCGGTAAATCGCCCCGAATGGCCGAAAAATG
Source organism: uncultured Planctomycetaceae bacterium (assembly GCA_964469945.1). Classification (GTDB taxonomy): domain Bacteria; phylum Planctomycetota; class Planctomycetia; order Pirellulales; family Thermoguttaceae; genus CAYYBU01. The sequence goes on along the minus strand of CAYYBU010000093.1, from coordinate 7,270 downwards.
GACCAGTCCCCGCCCGCCCCGTAAACGGTTACGGCTAAAGTCGGCGCGGCGGTCTACGGTTCGAGTTCCAGTATGGCGGCCCGCCAGGGGTCGGACAGGTTGATCGCGAACCCAGCCACCGCCAACTGGGCGCCGCTTCGGCGGCCCTTCGCTTCGCCGTCGACTCGTACGCGATATGATGCTTGCGGCGCAAGCCCGCGCAAGTGGAACACCTGCGACGGCTGGCTCTTGTCCAGCCGATAGGCCATCACGACGCTCCGTTTACCGGCGGGCTCGACGTATTGCAGGGCCATCCAGCCCTCGGGGTTGTCGCGCGCCGGGGGCGCCGTGAGATGGTAGCAGTCGCCGGTGGCGATCGTCGCGCGGATTCGCTTGTAGGCGGCCACGTTCTCCGCCGCACACTTCCGCAGCGGCTCGTTCCAGTCGAAGACCCGGCTGGAAATGCCGTACTGCCCGTTCATCGGCACGCGGAACATGAACTGCCACCAGCCGGGCGGATCGGCCAACGAGACGTTTCCCGACTCGTCGTCGCCGACCATCCAATGATTGCAGACTTGCGGTGTGAATTCCAAGGTGCTGCCGTAGGCCAATTGCAGCGACGGTTTCGGCAACGTTCGGTCCGAGAGCCACGTCGTGTGGGTGTGGCCCAGGATGCCCAGGTCGAAACGCAAGCCGCCGCTGGAGCAGTTTTCCACCACCAACCGCGGGTGCGACTGTCGAAGCGCGTCGAGCCAGGCGTAATAACCGCGTACGTGCCGATAGTGAACGTCGCCCGGCCGCGTGCCGTCGTCGGCGCTGAACCGTTCGCCGATATCGACATTGTAGTCGATTTTGACCCAGTCCAAGTCGTGCTCGCGAACGATGCGGTCCATTTCGGCCAGCGCCCATTGCCGAACCTCCGCCTTGCCGAAATTCAACTGGCAGCGCACGCCTTGCTTCACCGTTTGCCCGTCGCACTTCAGGCACCAGTCGGCGTGCCGTTTGATCATTTCCGACTGGTCGCCCAGGCACTCGATCTCCATCCAGATGCCGAATTTCATTCCCCGAGAATGAACGTACTGGGCCAATTCGGCGGTCCCCTTGGGAAAGGCATTCCGGTCCGCGTGCCAGTCGCCCAGCTCGCGGCACCAATCGACCTTGTTGTACCAGCCGGCATCGAGCACGAACACTTCGGCGCCGAGTTTTGCGGCCACGTCGGCGCACCGCTTCATGTCGGCAACGTTCATCTTGCCCGGAAAGGGATACCAGGAGTTGAACTGCACCAGCGGAGGATCGTTCGCCGGATTGCGGGGCACCACGAACTGCCGCTGGTAGCGATGCAACGCGTTGGCCGCGTCGTCCAAGTCGCCGCTGGTTACCGTGAACGCGACCGCCGGCAACTCCAACGTCGCGCCGGGCGCGAGCGCGATCGGCCCGTTGAAGTCGCCGCGGAGCCCCATTTCCACGCGGAGACTGTTCTGCGCGGCCGCGGCGTCGCCGGTCGGCCGCTCGAACGCCAGGTTCCAATTTCCCGACCAGGCCAGTTGGGCCAAATACCGCAAGCCGGTGCGCGGGTCGCGCAGGCTGAACCAGGGCGACATCCGCGCCGTCGAACGTCCCGTGGCGGACTCGAATCGCAGCGGCCCGTTGCCCAGCTTTTCCGTAACTATTTGGCGTTCTTGTCCCCACTCGCCCCGCAACGTCGTCAACTCGTAAGCCGCGGCCGGAAGCTGCCAGCAGAGCGAAGGGAACCAGTCCACGTGCAGGACGCGTGGGCCGCGATTGACGAGCGTCAACTGGCGGGTGATCGTGCCGGTCTCGTCCCACGCGGCATACCGCGCGGCGATCTCCAGCGGCAGGACCCGATGCCGGTAGGTCAATCGCAGCCGCTGTCCGGCGGGGGCCTCCTCGCGAACATCCAGCAGTTGCAGATCGTCCGCCGAAACGTCGCGGCCTTCGACCCGGCCATGCAGATCGGGGCAAAAGTCGGCCGCGTCCGTCGCGCCGGCGGCACTGGCCGGAGCGAACCGCGACACGTCGATGCCCAGTTCCGACTGCCGCAGGCGGTACTGTGCGCCGCCGCTTTGCAGAGTCCAGGTTCTTGTCGGGCGGCGGAGTGCCGCCAGCCGGCGTGCCCCCTCCGGCGCGATGGTTTTCGCGTCGGCCCGGGCGGCTGCCGGCCAGAGGCCGAAACTCCCCAGCGCGGCCAGCGCCGCAGACAACAGAACGATCGACCGGCAAGCAAGCAGATCGCACATGCGTTTCTTCCCTCTGTAAGTATCGACCGAAAAATAACTTCCGCAAATCGTAGGTCAGGCTGTGCCTGACATGAACAATTTGTCAGGCACAGCCTGACCTACGGAGAGTCTGCCTCTGGCCTGCTCCGGAAGTTATTTTTTTCGGCCGAGCCTAAGCTGGTATTTCTCGTTTCTCAGCGTCACGGGCCTCGACCGCTCAGGCGATCTTCAGGTCCGGGTTTTCCGGCCCGAAGTGCTTGAGCATCACGATCGGGTCGGTTTGCGACGGATTGGTGATCTTCACGCCCGCGCGGGCCGCCGCTTCGCTCACGAAATACTCGTCGTGCGTCAACTGTCCGAAACGGATCAGGGCCGGAGTCTCGATGTCCCAGCGGCCCAGCGTGCCGTGTCCTTGCATCACGATCAGCCCATAGGCGCCGGCGTCCTTGACTGTCACGCTCGCGCCCGGCAGGACGGTGAGCTCCTTGGCGCTTACGGCCGACGACTTGTAGCAGATCCAGCTTTCGAGGTAGCCTGCGGCCTGCATCTCCTCGATGGGGCTTACAGGAACCGGCCGCATGAAGCGGTTGGCGCGGAAGTTCGCATCCACGTTAAGTTCCCAGTCGATCACCTCCACCAGGTAGTCGAGGTTGCCGATGCGGTCCGGCGGGGTGTCCTTCCAGAGCAGTTCGTTGGGCACGATGGAAGTGCCGGCCAACGATTGGTACATGGCGTACACGTCGGAAGCCGCCTGGGGTTCGTAGGTGCAGAGGCTGCCGGGCGCGTGCAACACGCCGGGCGGCACGTCCCAGCCCGTGCCCACTTCCAGGCGATAGGCTTGGGAGAGGTTGGTGATCTTGTTGTCTCCCCGGCAGAAATCCGCCAGGCATTGGCGAAGCTCGTCCCGGGTCGTGCCGGGCACCAGGCCGAAGAAGGTGAAGGGAAAATCCCCGCCGTGATTGTTGACCTGGGGGGGGAAATAGTAGGCTTCGGGCTTGCCCTTCTGTCCGGTCAGGCGGGCATGTTCTTCGCGCTGGTGGATGTGGTGCGGCAGGGCGCCCTGGTTATCGAAGAATTTCGAGTAGATCGGCCAACGAGCGTATCCCGTCCAGAGCCGGTCGCCGATGAGGCTCCCTTGCAATTCCGCCACGGCGTCGCGCAACAGCAACTTCTCCACCCGGCCGCCGTCGTCGAAGACCACGAAGCTCAGGCCCTCGTTGGCCGAGGTCAGCGGGCCGTTGTCGGCCGGCGTCGTCGAGGAAAACCAGCGCTCGTCGATCCCGCCCCGCACGCCTCCCAAGGCATAGTAATCGTCCGGATGCAGTTTGATCCGCCGTCCGGGGACGCAGAACGACCGCGGCACCCACGTGGGGGCAAGCCGCAGAATTCCGCAACCTTGTTCCATTGCCTTGTCCGCGAGCGCTTTCGCATTCATGAGAGAGATCCTTTCAAGATTGAACTGCTTCTGCTTTCGTACTACTTGCGACTTGGGCTGGATTCACGGCGCCCGGCGCTGCCGCTGCCCTTGCCCATCAACTTCCGCTCGATCGTTTCGAGCGTCTCGCCCTTGGTTTCGGGGAGACATATCCAGACGAAAAGGAAACCGGCCAGACAGATCGCGCCGAACAGCCAGAAACAGCCGGCGTCGCCCAGGGCACGGTTTATCCTGGGGAAGAACTGGGCAAGTGCCCAGCAAGTGCTCCACAAGGTCAACACGGCGATCGACATGGCCGCCCCGCGAATGCGGTTGGGAAATAACTCGGCCAGCAGCACCCACATGACCGGCGCCAGGGTCACCGCATAGACCGCGGTCACCGCCAGCACGAGCGCCAACATGGGCCAACCGCGGTATCCGCAGAAGAAACCGGCGCCCAACAGCGTATGCAACAGCGTCAGCCCGCCCGTGCCGAGCAGCATCAACGGTTTGCGTCCCCAGCGATCCACCACGAGGACCGCGACCAGCCCGAAAACCAGCATGATCGCGCCGGTGTAGACGATATTGAGCATCGTGCCGCTGATCGTGTAACCGGCGGCTTTGAAAACGTCCTCGGCATAATAGAAAATCACGTTCGCTCCGCACCACTGCTGGAGTGCCGCAAGCACCATGCCGATCAGGATGACCAACATCAGCTTGGGCTCCAACAAGTCGCGGAAGCGCACGTGGGCGGTTTCTTCGCCGCAGAGCGTGCGGCGGATATCGTCCACTTCACGTTGCGCGTAATCGTCGCCACCCACCCGCGCCAGCACGTCGCGCGCCGCTCCGTACTTGCCCGCCTTCATCAGCCATCGCGGGCTCTCGGGCACGAAGAACATCAAGACGAAAAAGAAAGCGGCCGGAATCGCCTCCGCGCCCAGCATCCAGCGCCACCCCACTTGCCCGTACCAGGAATCCAGCAGTTGTTGGCCGGAGAAATCGGCCGGCATGTTGCGTGCCACGGCCCAGTTCACGGCCTGCGCCAACACCACGCCGATGTTGATGGTCAATTGGTTGATCGCCACGAACGAGCCGCGTTTTTCCGCGGGCGTCATTTCGCTGATATACATGGGCGAGAGGTTCGAGGCGAGACCGATGCCGAGTCCGCCCAGCAGGCGATACCAGGTGAAGGCCTGGAAGGTGGTCGCCAGGCCCGTTCCCACTCCGGAAACGATGAAGAACACCGCGGCCAGGATCAGGAGCCACTTGCGCCCGAATCGATCGCTCAACAAGCCGGACAGCACGGCGCCGATCATGCAGCCGACCAGGGCACTGCTCATGGCCCAACCCACCAGGTCGGGATTGTGCTCCAGTCCGAAGAAAAGCGTGAAGAAAGGTTTGGCGCCGCCGATGACCACCCAGTCGTAGCCGAAGAGCAAGCCGCCCAGGCAGACCACGAGGCATATCCGCCACAAAAACACCCGATTGTAGCTGCTTTCCATGCGTTACTCCGACATCACGGCGGAGCGTGATGAGTACAGTCATTGATTTGTCGGCCCTATTCTACTGCGCAAGTTCGGCAGTCGGAAATAGGGACTGGCTCCGTCCGGGAGAACTGCAAAGTCGGGGTCCGGTCCATTTTTCGGCTCAAACGCTTCGTTTTTCGAGGAAAGCCTTGTCCGAAAACATGGACCTGACCCCTTTGCGTTGGACTTTGCAGGTCTCCTGGGGCTCCGGCACCTCAAACAGGCTGGCCGGAAAAAGGGGACAGGCACCGTGGCGGCAACGTTTCTGCTTAGGCCACACCGGGTTGTGTCACGGAGCCAGTCCCCATTTTCCGCGAACCTTTGTGTCGGCCTCTGTAGGTGTCGTCACCATATCGGGGGGTATATTGACGGTTATGCGGAAAACGATTATTCTGATATTATGTTCTAGGCAGAATGCGCGATCTTTTTTACCCGGCGGGCGTTAAGCCCGGAGGCAGCTTCATCGCATCTAGCCCGTTGCCCTCACCGCAAGACATCGCCTTGCCGTGTGCCGTTCTTGGGCTGGGTGTTTCCCCTCGCGCATGATCCGTCGCGTAGTTTTCTGTCAGGTTGAAGTTCGTATCGGAGTAACCATAGGGGCATCGCCCCTTGAAAAACTGAACTTTTCCCCGCCACCGCCTTGTGGGTCCCGGTGACTTCCTTGAAGGTCACAAGTCCGTACACCATCGCCATCCGTAGAGGTTTTGCCATGAAATTGTCCACCGAATCGCTGCTCCGCCACGTCCGCCTTGGCGCGACGCTTGCCGTCGCCGCCGCTACGATCTTCGTTGCCATCCGCCCGCAAGCGGTGCTGGCACAAAACGGGCCGGCCTATTACTTCGACGCGAACGGCACGACGGCCGGTTTTGGATCGACAAACACCGTCTATAGTGGCGGCACCCAGAACGGCACCTACTGGACCACCGATATCACCGGAGTCGCCTCCCCGGTGGCGATCCCGGTTAACGCGCAGTTGACCTTTGGCTACAACGCCAGCGACTTGTCCGGCGACACGATCACGGTCAATCTGAACGGCAACTACTCGTGGGGCGGCCTCCTGATCAACAGCAACAACGTGAACGTCACGCTCAACGGCAACTCGAACGCCTACCTTGGCACCAGCCCACAAACATGGACGGTTGCCGCGGGCTCGACGCTGACCGAGGCGCAGACCTGGAGTAATGGGCTGAACTTCAACCAGTCTGCTCTCACTCTGTCGGGCGGCGGCACGATCAATTTCAACACGGCCCTTGGCTTAAACAGCGCCCAGCCGATCACCCAGAACGGGCCGGTGGTGAATCTGCAACCGGTGGATGCCTCGGACAACCAAGCGGGCGGCGGCGGCTACATTCTCAACAGCGGCACACTGAATTTCGCCAACGCCAACGCCTTCGCCGGCCTCAACACGCGCTACAACACCACCAACTTCACCATCAACGGCGGCGTCATCGACAACACCAGCGGTGCCCTCGGAACGCTGTCGAACATCAGCGGCCAAATCAACATCGGCGGGAACTTCACCTTCAACGGCTCCAGCGCGCTGAGTTTCGGCACCGGCGCCGTCACCATGACCAACAGCCCCACCATCACCGTCAATAGTAATACGCTAACTATCGGCGGCGTCATCAGCGGCGCGGGCCAATCGCTGACCCTGGCAGGCTCCGGCACACTGGTTCTCGGCGGCGCGAACACCTTTAACGGTACCACGCTTATCAGCGGCGGCACGCTAACGCTCGCCAACGCCTTGGCCCTGCAAAACAGCACCTTGGTCACCACTGCCGCAAGCGCGCTCAACATTTCCGGAGTGAGCAGCCTCACGCTCGGCGGCTTGCAAGGTCCCGCCAATCTCACGCTGGCGAACGCCAGCTCCACGGCCGTGCCCCTGACCGTGGGCGGCAACGGCGCCAGCACAACCTACTCCGGCGCGCTGAGCGACAACGGCACCGTCGCCAGCCTGACCAAGGTCGGCAGCGGCACACTTACGCTCACCGGCAACAACAGCTACACGGGCGGCACGACGATCAGCGGCGGCGGCCTGATATTTGCCACCGCGTCCGCCATGCCCAGCACGCCCATCATCAACGCGATCACGCTCAACGGCGGCTACGTGGGCG
>CAYYBU010000092.1:0-7945 GCA_964469945.1 uncultured Planctomycetaceae bacterium | reverse complement strand
TTTTCGAGCCGATCCAACGTGGACTGCGCGATCACCGGAGCGGCCGCCGCGTGCCATGTCGCCAGCAGCCCCAACACACCGAACAGCCAGCGGTTGCTTCTCATGGCGAACGCCCCTTCGTATCATTGTGGCAGCCCACGGATGCGCCGCACAACAGATTATACCGCGGCCAGCACGGCGGGCACAATCGGGTTCCCTTGCCCCCGGAATTGCGGTATCCTCAAATCCATGAAATCCGACACCCCCCAGCCTCCAGAGATCGGCCAAATACCACCTGCGGACTACCAGCAGGCCCTTGCCCTGATTTTCCACCGCGTGCCGGTAGCCGACCGGCAGCGGCACATCGCGCCGCTGCTGAACGCGGCCGCCGACAATGCCGCGGGATTGGAAGGCCTTTGGGTCGCTCGCCGTGGCCCGCGATTGGTTGGGGCCGTGCTAGCACAAATTCAACCGGGCAGAACGGCTGCGGTCTGGCCGCCGCAACTGGTGGACGATGAGCCGGAAACGACCGCCGCCGGCCTGCTGGATGAAGTCTGCCGGTTCTTGAGCAGGCGGGATGTGTGCTTGGCCCAAGTCTTGCTTGAAGGCAATGCACAACGGGAAGCAAAGGCATTGCTCCAGGGGGGGTTTCAGTACCTATCCGAATTGCTTTATCTAGTCTGCCCAAACAGCGAGTTTTCCATGCGGCCACTGGCCACGCTGTTGGACTTCGAGACTTACAGTGCGGCCAATCACGCACAGCTGGCCGGCATTGTGGAAGCCACCTATCAGCAGACCCGTGACTGTCCGCAGCTTAACGGCGCGCGTGCGATCGAAGACGTGTTGGCCGGCTACCGGGCGGCGGGGGTCTTCGACACTTCGCGCTGGTTGATCGTGCGATATCAAGGAGCCGACGTCGGCTGCCTGTTGCTGAGCGATTTTCCCGAATACGACAATTGGGAACTGGTCTACATGGGGGTCGTCCCGTCCGCGCGGGGGTACGGTTGGGGGCTTCAAATCGTCCGCTGGGCGCAACAGCGCGCCCGGCAGGCGGGCCGCCAGCGGTTGGTCCTGGCGGTGGATGCGGCCAACGAGCCGGCGATTCGCATGTATACGGAGGCCGGATTTCAGGCATGGGACCGCCGCACGGTCTATCTGAAAATCTTCGCGGCCCAGCGGCCCACGGGGTCGCCATGAGCAGCCGCGCCGCGTTCGACGTGGCCGGTGACCGCGGTTTTGCCGCGGTAAAACGCGATTTCCGCGGGCTGCCGGTATCTGGCCCCGGCACGGCGGGCGGGGTGACTTCCAACAGGTTTTCCACTCGCAGCGAAGTTGCCGGGAAAATCTTTTCCGACGTTCCGTGCCTCTTGACTCGGCCAAATTTTCCGGGGATTCAGCCTCCTGTTCAAAGGGCGTTAGGAAATCTTTACGAGCCGCCGAGGAAGTGCCTTTGACATCACAGCTAGCAACGCTAAAATCAGGCTCATCGGGTGACACAACTACAGCAACCAAGACGGCATCAGCCGTCGAAGCCAGCGCTCTTTTTTCCGCGCTCCTCCCGTGCATTACGGGATGGTGCTTCACACCACGAAGACTGGGTCGAAGCGGAGATAGTGCGCGCCGGGGTACACCGGAAGTGACCAAGGACGATATGGAAATCGTGTCGGCGCTACGTGCCACTCTGGCCGACAAGGTCGGAAAAGAGCGATTCGAGCTCTGGTTCGGCACCGGGACTTGGTTCCGTTGGGATCAGCGCGTCCTGACTATTGGCGTTCCCAACCGCTTTTTTCGCGATTGGATTCGCTCGAATTTCCACCGCCAGATCGAAAGCACCTGCCTGGAAACGTTGGGGAAATGCCCGACACTGAAGTTCCATGTCGATTCGACCACCGGCAATGACATTGCCGTGGGTGAAAGCACAGCCACGAGCGCACACGCAACGACGGGTAACCAGCAGATGGCGCAATCGGTGCCGCTCGCCCAGACGCCGGAAACTGCCCCGCGTCTTGAGCAGGCCGCGCCGCAAGCCGCCTCCTCTGTGGGTGTCGCGACCACGCCGACCAATGGTGAGGCTTCGGCCTATGGCTCGCGGCGGAAGTTTGCCGCCTTGTCGTCGTTTGTCACCGGGCAGAACAATCGGTTAGCCTTCGTGTCGGCGGAAATGGTCGCCCGGCGGCCTGGACAGATTACGCCCCTTTTGATTCATGGGCCGACCAGCGTCGGCAAAACGCACCTGCTGGAAGGGATTTGGACGTCCGCGCGGCGCAACAATCGCGGCCAGATGGCGATCTACCTGTCGGCCGAACAATTCACCACGCTCTTCCTGGAGGCTTTGCGCGGCAGCGGACTGCCCAACTTCCGCCGCAAGTATCGCGGCGTGGGAGTGCTGATCCTCGACGACCTGCAGTTTCTGGTGGGCAAGCGGGCGACCCAGGTCGAACTGTTGCACACCATCGATACGCTGCTGCGGGAAGGACGGCAACTGGTCTTTGCGGCCGATCGTCCGCCAGCGGAGTTGGCCGAGTTGGGGCCCGAGCTGACCACGCGGCTGGGCAGTGGCATGGTCTGCCGGATCGAGCCGCCCGACTATACCACGCGGCTGGGAATCGTGGGCCAGATGGCCCAGCGGCTGGGCGTCAGCGTGCCGGCCGACGTGCAGCGGCTGATCGCCTCGCGGCTCACCAGTCACGCCCGAGAAATCTCCGGGGCTCTTTGCCGCCTGCAAGCCACCAGCGAGGCACTCCAGCGCCCCATCACGCTGGCGCTGGCCGAAGAGGCCCTCGGCGAGATGATCCGCCATCACAGCCGTGTCGTGCGGCTGGGTGACATCCAGAAGGCCGTCTGCGACGTTTTCGGCCTAGAGCCCGCCAGCCTGCAATCCGACGGTAAGACCAAGCGTCTGAGCCATCCGCGCATGCTCGCCATGTGGCTGGCGCGGAAGCACACGCGAGCCGCCCTGAGCGAGATCGGCCAGTTCTTCGGCCGCCGTAGCCACAGCACGGTGATTTCCGCGCAAAAGCGCGTCGACGGTTGGATGTCCAGTAATCAGCCGCTTCATCTGGCCGAGCGGAACTGGGAGATCGACGACGCTATTCGCGAGGTCGAGCGGCTGTTGCTGGTCAGCTAGTGGCTCGCAGGGGAACAGGGGCCCCGGATGAACATGGATCGAAGAAAGATGAAGGCAAATGGTTCCTGCATTGTGGCCGTCGTTATCGGACGGGTGATGCTCTGCAAGCTTTACCAGAATCGCAGGTCTCGCTTGTAGGGTGGGACAAACCAAGCGAAGGCCCACCAGCGCCGCGAAGCGTTCCCTACCTCAAACCGCCCTCACCCCCGGCCCGCTCCCGTCGGACAAGCGAGGGGAGCTTTGATAGACTACCGCACCCGCAGCATGTAGCGGAGGAAGTCGGCATCGACTTGCTTCAAGCTGCCGAAACAACGCTCGAACTGATCGAGCCGTGCCTGCGGCGTATCCTGCACCACCGGTTTTTTCGCCGACAGCAGCCGCAGATATTCCACGTACTGCTTGGGCCGCTGGCGGATGAGGTAGTAGGTCAATGCCCAGGCCTCGGAGTAGGTATCCAGCACTTGTTTCAGATCGTGAAAACGCTTGTCGTCGCGGATAAGCGTCGTGAGCGAGTCGCGGGGGCGGCTGCGGAGAAACTGCTGGAACTGCACCAGCCGCATGCGGTTCACCGCGCCCACGCCACTCCAGCCCTTGGTGCTGTGCAGGTCGGGCGTCTCAAAGTAGACCGCAATGCCCTCACTGAACCATAACGGGCAATCGCTGAAGCGCGTGTGCAGGCCGCAGTTGAAGGCGATCTGGTGCGTGGCCTCGTGAACGACCGTCGCCACGGTCTGCACCGCCTGCGCCCCGCCGAGGACCTGGTTCAGTTGCGCGCTGCTGTTGAAGCGGTTGCCGCGGCCTGAACTCTCCGTCAGATCGTACATCGTCATGCGGTTGCTGGCCAGGCTGAAGTAACCGATGATCGACTCGGCGGCGTCGCCTAGCTCCGCGCGGGAAAATTTCACATAAGACGACTTGTCGGCAAAGACCACGGCCACCAGGGGGAACTCCGGTTCCGCCAGCTCGAAGCCTTTGTGCGTCCAGTAATTGCGGAACGCCGTATAGAGCCGCTCAAACAGGCCGCCGCACCACTGCGCATACACCCGCGACGTGTTATGGAAAATCAGGTAGTGCGTCGTCGGGTGGACGTCGAAGCCCTTCGGCAACCGCGCCAGCAGCAATCGCGACAGATCCTGGGTCGAGAGGGGCCGAAACGGGGTGTCGTCGTGGCTATGTTTGCCCAGTTCCTCGGGCAGAATGGTCCAGAGCACGCCGTCCCGGGCCAACAGCAGGATGCCGCCGTCCTGGGCTGTGACCTCGACACGGCCTTCGAGTTGCAAGTCGCGGCCGTCGCGGCGGAGGGTGACATAATCCATCGCGGTCGCCACGGCGGCCGACAAAAGGCACAGCCCCGCCGCCAGGGCAACGACCATCGGTGCCACTGCTGGCTTATACAGCAGTTTCTTCTGCGGCACTGCTGGGCAAGCCAGCAGTGGCACCCACGCTATCCGGCGGTCAGTTTTCGTGTTCATAAAGTTTATTATACCATCCCCCCCCATAATCGCCTCGTTGCGGCGGCCAGCAGAGCAAACAGGCCCACCAGCGCCAAGGACATACCCGCCACCTGGTCCTCGACACCGTAGTGCAACAGGCCGAAGAGGTGAATCGAGAGCGTTGCCACGCCGGGGGGGACCACGAGAATACTGGCTGCCAGATCGCCCAGGGCCACGGCCAACGCCACCAACCACGCAACAGCCAACGCCCCCCGACGCAAGGGCAACACGACGTGCCACATCCGCCGCAGCGATCCGGCGCCATCCATGGCGGCAATTTCCAAGAGTTCCGGCGGGATGGTGCGAAAGGCATGCCACAGCAGGAACGTCGCCGCCGGCAAGCCGCGGATCAGCAACACCAGCCAGGGGGCCAGAATCGAATGGTCGTAGAGCGACACTAACGGGGGCCACCCGGGCCGATTCAATAACCCGATCACCGCCAGGCCGAGCACCGGGCCGGGCACGGCCAGACAAATGGCCGTCGCCACCAGCACCGGCAGCGAGCGCAGCCCGCCACGGCGGGCAAGCCACGCCAAGGGGATGGCCGCCACCACGGCCGCCGTCGCCGCCGAGATGCCGATCAGCAGCGACCAGCCCAACTCCCGGCGATTGTTCCAAGGGGCATGCGCTATGATCGACAGGCATTTTCCCACCGACCAGTGCCGCAGCCGGCCGGTGTCAGCTTGCTCGACGATGACGCCTGCCTTGTAGATCAGGCTACCCAGCGGCACCACCAGCAAGATCAAGATCGCCGCCGCGACGACGACCGTGGCGGGCCAACGCAGGCGACCCAGGGAAAAAATCCAAGGCCGTCGCGCGCTCGGCGGCCGCGGCTTTGGCACCAACCCGGCGCAAACGATCAACCCAGCGATCGCCAACAACCCCATCACGACCATCCCCGGCAGCGCTGCCAACGGGGCATCACCCGGCGACAGCCCTACGGCCGCGCGGGTGTAGACTTCCTCGGCATAAGTGCGGACCGAAAACAGGTCGGTGACGGTCATTTCGCCCGCCGTGACGATCATTGTCCACAGTGCGGCCACGCCGAGGGCCGGCAGCGTGCCGCGTAGGGTAACCTGAAAGAAGACCTGGGCCAGGGAACCGTCCATGAGGGCCTGTTCCTCCAGTTCCGCTTCGACCAACCGCAATCCCGTACCCACGATCAGCACCACCCAGGGCACGGCCGCCATGGCATGAACGGCGATGGCCGCCCGCCAGCCTTCCAGCCACATAGGCGCGTTGCGGGCGAGCGTGTACCAGCCTTGAACGCCGAAACCGGCCTGCCAAGCGGCGGCCTGCAAATAAAGGGGCACGAACAGCAATAACCCCAACAGCAACCTCGCCGCCCCGCGCCCGGGCAGATCCGTCCGCACCAGCAGCCATGCCAATAGGGTTCCCAGCGGCAGACTGATCGCGCAGGTGGCCCCGGTCAGCAACAGGGTGTTCAGCACGAGGGTCCAAGTGCGGTAGTCCACTTTTGGTCAATTCTCGCCGCCGAACTTGATCTCGTCCAAACACCACCCGAGCCATTGTACCCCAACTATCCTTGACATCCCAGACCACCCCGATTCAACTAAACTTCGGTATCAACTCATCTTGGCAGAACGCCGGCGCTCTGCTATAGTCCGGCCCTCGCGTCTTTTCTGGAGTTTTTCGGTCTCTTTCTCCTCACAGGCAAACACCCCGGATGGACGTTGCTGTGGGCAAACGGTTCCTGCTATTGATCTGCTGCCTTTTCCTCGGCGTGGGTGGCTGCGCCTCGTGGTTTCAGAAAGAAACCCCCGACACGGTGACGGGGGTGATTTCGCCGACCAAACGAATCAACGACCTGCGAGAACTGGCCAAGAATGCCTCGCAAAAGAATCCCACCGAGAAAGAACTGATTGCCGCGCAATTGGCCACGGAAATCCAGCACGAGCCGGATCCACTACTCCGCGCCCGGATTGTCCGCACGCTGGGCGAGTATCCCGGTCCGGCGGCCGACTTCGTACTCCGCGTGGCCGTCAACGATTCCGACAACGACGTGCGGACGGCGGCCTGCGAGTCTTGGGGCAAACGCAACACCGCCGAGGCCGCCACGATGTTGGTGGGCGTCCTCAACGGCGACATCGAACACGACGTCCGCATGGCGGCCGCCCGGGCGCTGGGCCAATCGCACGAACAAGTGGCCGTGATGGCGTTGGGCAACGCCTTGGACGACAAGGATCCGGCCATGCAATATCGGGCCGTGATATCGCTCCGCCAGATCACTGGTCAAGACTTGGGCAACGATGTCAACAAATGGCGGGAGTACGTCAAGAGCGGAAAACTCGCGCCGGTCCAAGCGAGCACCTCACACCACTGGTTCTAAAGGAAGTTGTTGCCTGACGCCGCAAAAAACCGTAGGATAGGTGGGATAAGCGAGCATGGGCGGCTTCGTAGTCACGGATGGATGCTTCATCGAACAAGGTTTCCCGGGAATGCAGCCCTTACGACTGACCGACCAATTTCGGGCCCTTTTCACGTTGGCCGTCCGCATGACGGAGACGACCGGCGTGGATGCTATTTTGCTGTTGGTGGATGGCACGGCCGACTGGCAGCGGTTGCGGAACATGGCCGGCGGCGGCCCGATCAAGCTGCTGGCGGCGGCCGACACCTCCGAGCAACTGGCCGGTGCCAAAGAAGCCGGCCTGGAGGCTATCCGCCTCGACATGCCCGATAGCCCCGTCTACGAGCGGCTGACGCAAGCCGTGCTGGAAGCGGTCGCCGACGACATGCTGGCCCCCGGTTCCTGCGTGGCGGCCCTCTACAGCGGCTTCGACTCGGAAACGATCGATTCGCTCAGCGTGATCAATCTGGACGAGCATCTGAATCGTTTGACAGGCCGGGACCTGCGGCAACTGGAAACCCGCGTCCCGCTGGACACGTTAAAACTGGTCGTGGACTTAGCCATCGAGATCGGCCGCGAAGGTCGCGAGGGCAAACCGGTGGGCACGCTTTTCGTGGTGGGCGACTCGCGTAAGGTGCTCAGTTGCAGCCGCCCGGCCGGCTTCGATCCAGTCAAAGGTTATGGCCGCAAGGAGCGCAACCTCAACGATCCGCGAGTACGCGAGGGCATCAAGGAAATCGCCCAGATGGACGGCGCCATCATCGTTTCGGCCGATGGTACCGTCGATGCGACTTGCCGCTACCTGGACTGCTCGGCCGCCGACATTACGCTCTCCAAGGGGCTGGGTGCCCGCCACTGGGCCGCAGCTGCCATCAGCCGTGCCACTAACGCGGTGGCCGTCACGGTTAGCCAGAGCAACGGCACCGTGCGTATCTTCCAGAATGGCGAGACCGTGCTCCGCGTCGAACCCTACCTGCG
>CAYYBU010000091.1:0-7948 GCA_964469945.1 uncultured Planctomycetaceae bacterium | reverse complement strand
TGGTAAATCCAGGCCTCGCGTTGCCGCCACTGGACGTTGTCGCCCAGCAGGATGCGGTACAACTCCTGGACATACGGTTCGCCGGCGTACATGATGTGGCCGGCGTAGTCGAAGGTGAAGCCGCCTTGCCGTAGCGAGCGGCACAGGCCGCCGACGCGATCGTTCTGCTCCAGCAGCAGGGCGTCCTTGCCGCAGTGGTAGGCCGCGCTGAGCCCGGTGGGCCCGCCGCCGATGATGAGCACGGCCGCCCCACCGCTAGCGTGGGGCGACGGCCGCCGCATTGTCCCGCTCATGGCTGGCTTCTCTCTGGATGGCGAGTGACTGGCTTCCCGAATGCAATTGTATGGGAATGGGCCACTGGCAAGGGAAGTGAAGGGCCGGGACAGGAAATTCCCCGATGGCGGTAGCCACCCCCCAAGGTTTTGCCGGTATCGCCGTCAGGCCTACGTCTGCGTGGACAGATACATCGGCAGGCCCATCTGCTGGATCTGATCGCGCTGCGCTTCCAGCCAATCGACGTGCTCGTCTTCCTCTTTGAGAATGTGCTCGAGCATCTCCCGGGTGGCGGCATCGCCCAGTTCGCCCGCCAGGCGAATGGCGTCGTTGTAGAGCCGGTTGGTGTGGAGTTCGGCCGCCAAATCATGGTCGAATTGTTTGGGGACATCTTCGCCAATGTGGATGGCATTCAGCTTGCTGACCGTCGGGGACCCCTCCAGGAAGAGGATGCGGGCGATGAGTCTTTCGGCGTGCTTCATTTCCTGGACGGCCCGTTTTTGAACCTTTTCGTCCAGGCGGGCGTAGCCCCAATTGTCGCACATCTCGGTATGGACCATATACTGGTTGATGGCCGTCAGTTCGTCGGCCAGCAGGGTATCGAGCCGCTCGAGGATTTGTGGGTTGCCCTTCATGGGATTTCTCCTATTCGCGCAGGTCAGGGGGTGGTGAGAATCACAACCCCAATATAGCGAGTGCGGAGCGGCAGGCAAGTATGCGGCGAAAACCATTGGGCTCGCGCATAGGCACGCGCGTTACCGCCCGGACGCGGGGCAATCGCCGGCGGCGACGCCGATCAACTCGAGCCGCCGCAGCATGTCGAGCAACTCCGTCTGACGGATCGGCTTGGTGAGATAGCTCTCGCATCCCTCGCGGAAGGACTGGATGCAGTGCTTCGAGTCGTACAGCGAGGTGGTCATGATGACCTTGGCGCCATCGCTGCCGTAGATGCCGTGTTGCGACTCGATTTGGCGGATGGCCGAAAGCGTATCGTGGCCGCTGAAGCCCGGCATCACGAGATCCAGGCAGATCAAATCGTAGGGGCAACCGTGGTCGAGCGCCTTGGAGACCGCGGCGACCGCCTGCTGGCCGTCGGTGGCGAAATGGCATTGGCCATAGGAACTCAACATGGCGGCCATCACCGCCCGGCAAACACCGTCATCGTCGACGATCAGGTAATTGGCGTCTTGGTCCAAAGGCATGTCTTCTCTCCCGGCCAGCCCCGCTTGTCCGCCCCTTCGAATGTTGTTTCAAGTTAAATATAGCTTGTATTTTGCCCTTTGGTGGAAAACCGCGATCGGGGGGCCGGCGGGCCTGCCGCCAGCCCCGCGGGGCGACCGCCCTATTGCGCCATCCCGTTCCAAGTGTATAATTATTGACCGTCCAGACGCCCCGACCCCTAACCCGTGCCCATGCCCCCGCTCATGTCCAACGCCGCCGACTTCCAGCAAGCCCTCAATAGCCACGTCCTGGTCTTCGACGGCGCCATGGGGACCGAAATCTACCGCCATCACGTCTTCACCAACCGCTCGTTCGACGAATTGTGCCTGTCGGACCCGAAGCTGATCCAGGAGATCCATCGCCAATACTGCGATGCGGGGGCCGACGTGCTCACCAGCAACACCTTCGGCGCCAATGCGGTGGCGCTGGGCACGTACGGCCTGGCGGAGAAGACTGCGGCGATCAATGCGGCCGGGGCGCGGCTGGCACGCGAAGTGGCCGACGCCGCCGGGCGGCCGGTGTTCGTGGCCGGCTCGATCGGGCCGCTGCCGGCGCAGCCGCAGCACTTGGCCGACCTCCCCGCCATGATCGCCCAGCAGGCCGCCAGCTTGCGGGAAGGAGGGGCCGATTTCATCATTTTCGAGACGCAGCCGACCCGCCAGGCGCTGGAGTGCTGCGCCGCCGCCATGCGGCCGTTGCCCGGCGTCCCCTTCGTGTTGTCGTTTACCATCGTGGGCCAGTGCGAATCGGCTTCCGGCGAGCCGATCGAGCGCATGCTGGCCCCCTTGCCCGTCGACCTGCCCGCGCCACTGGCCTGGGGCTTGAACTGCGGCAGCGGCCCGGACGAACTGCTCAACGCCGTGGAGTTGGCCGTACGGGCGTGCGATGCGCCCTTGATCGTGCAACCCAACGCCGGCATGCCCAAGGAAGTGGAAAGCCGCCGCATTTACTTCTGCTCGCCCGAATATCTGGCCACCTATGCCATGCGTTACGTGAGCCTGGGGGCCTCGGCCGTGGGCGGCTGCTGCGGCACCACGCCCGAGCATATCCGCGAGATCGCCCGCGCCATCAAGCCCTTGAGCCGGGCGCGGACGCGGCCCGCGCTGGCGGCCGCGGCGTCGGCCGTGCCGCAGAAAGAGCCGGCGCCCTTTGCGGGAAAATCGCGGTTGGCCGGCCGGCTGGCCAGCCGCCAATGGGTCTCGACCGTGGAACTGGTGCCACCCCGCGGCTACGATCTGAGCACGACCGTGGCCAAGAGCAAGGCCCTGCAACAGCACGGCGTGGACGCCATCAACATCCCCGACGGCCCGCGGGCCAGCTCGCGGATCTCCTCGCTGGTGACGGCGCAGCGCATCCAGCAGGAGGCCGGCATCGAAGTCATCCTGCACTTCTGCTGCCGCGACCGCAATCTCATCGGCATGCAGGCCGACCTGCTGGCCTGCGCGGCCTGCGAGATCCACAACCTGCTGTTCATCACCGGCGACCCACCCAAGCTGGGCGACTACCCCCATGCCACCGGCGTGTTCGATACCGACTCGATCGGCATGACGGCCGTGCAACGGCGTTTGAACTGCGGCATCGACCTGGGCGGTCAGGCCATCGATCCGCAAACCTTCGCCGTCATCGGCGTGGGCTTGGATCCGACGGCCCTGGACCGCCGCCGCGAACTGGACCGCTTCCGGCAGAAGGTCGAGGCGGGCGCCGAGTTCGCCATCACCCAGCCGGTCTTCGATGTCGAGGCCCTGCTGCGGCTGCTGGACGACGTGGACCACTACGGGCTGCCCATTCTGGCCGGCATTTGGCCCCTGGTCAGTTATCGCAACGCATCGTTCATGCGGAACGAAGTCCCCGGCGTAGTAGTGCCCGACGCCGTGATGGAGCGCATGGCCGCGGTCGAGAGCCGCGAGGACCAACTGGCCGTGGGCATCGCGATCGCCCGCGAAGCGGTGGCACGTATTCGTTCCCGCGTGGCCGGCATCCAGGTCAGCGCGCCGTTGGGCAAGATCGAGACCGCCTGGGCCGTGATTGAAGGCTGGCAATAAAGCGACGCGGGTCCCCGTCATCGGATGGGTTCCGCCCAAGGTGTGCCAAGTCCGGGGTCCGGTCCATTTTTCGGCCAGAAGACCCGGATTTCCGGGCAGGGAGTCGTCCGAAAACATGGACCTGACCCCTTGGCGTTCGCTCTGCGTCCGCCCCCGTGGGGCTAGCACCACCCGCAGATGTGTGCTAAAATGCATCTCGCGTGTTCGGGATTGATCGCAGGAGGCGATCGGCCCGCGTCATCGGGGGAAATCATCTCGTGAGCGAACAATTTGATCCTTACTTCAAATGGTTCGGCATTCCGCCCAAGGACCGGCCCATCCACTGCTACCGCTTGCTGGGCGTGGAGCCGTTCGAGTCGGACCCCGAGGTGATCGAAAACGCCAGCGACCAGCGGATGGCGCACTTGAAGCGGTTGGCGACGAGCAAGTACGCCCCCTTGGCCGAGAAACTCCTCAATGAGTTGGCCGCCGCCCGCATCTGCCTGCTCAATCCGGCGAAGAAGGCCAAGTACGATCAGCAGCTTCGCCAGCAGTTGGCGGAACAAAATGCCGTGGAGCCGATGGTGGCGGCCGTCGTGGCGGAACCGGCGTCGTTCCTCACGGAGTTGGATTCGCTGACCAGCAAACCGCGGCGCGCCGCGGCGCCCTCGAAGCCCAAAACACCGTGGCTGCCCATCGCCGCCGTAGCCGCCGGGCTATTGGTGACGATCTTGATCGTGATGTTCGCGGTGCCCAAGCAAGGGGCAGACACGGCTTCGCTCCCGGGCAGCGGCACGGCGGGGAGCGGCGCGGTGGCCCCGTCCGTCAAGCCGGCACCGGCTGCGGGCGCGCACCAGGACGGTAAGCACGACGACGGTACGCAGGGCGGGCTGAAGCCTGCCGCCGTGCCGCCGCAACAAGTTCCGTCCCAGCCGCCCAAGTCCAAGGGGCCGGAGGTGGCGTCAGCGCCGGTGGTTTTGCCCACCGACAACGCGGAAATCATGCTCACCCCAACGGCCGCGCAGCTCCATGGCGACAGGTTGAAGTGTAGTCAGGAGGGCAATGGTCCTGGCCGGTTGTACGATTGGAGCGCCGACAATGCCTGGGCTTCCTGGGACTTTCGTCCGGTTCCGGGCCTCCTTTACAGGCTGGAAATAAACTACGCCTGCGATCTCGCAAATGCCGGGAGCATCTGCGATGTCGGAATCACATCGACGGGCCAACGGTCGACAAGCATCCGAATGACCGTGCAGCCGACAGGGCCGACAGGGCCGGATTGGAACAACTATAGTACGCGATCTTTGGGACTACAGCGGTTCGCCGAGCCGGGGCCTTATTCCCTCGCGGTGAAAGTCAACCACAAGGCGCGCGAGTGGGTGATGGACCTGAAATGGGTGAGGCTTGTTCCGGCGGGGATCGTGGCCCAAAGGGCGCCGAGCCCGCCGCCGGGCGAGGTCGCTTCCCTGGCTCCTGGTCCGTCAGCGCCGCCCCTACAGCCGGCCGCCCCTGAGATCGGCAGCGGTCCCCACGTGTCGGAACCGGCCGGAGTGTCGAATCCGGCGGCGCCATTGGCGGCGGCGAAACTGTCGCCCCCCGACGAGGCCACCAAGAAGGCCGCGGAAAAAGAGGTCCAGGAGGTCTACGCCAAAGGCCTGGCGGCCGCCAAATCCAGCGAGCAGAAGGTTTCCATGGCGCGCGAGATCGCGCACGACGCCGAGCACACCAACGACAATCCCGCGGCGCGCTACGTCATGCTGCAATTGGCCTATCAGCAAGCGCGCGACGGCGGCGATGGGGCCCAGGCGATGGAGATTTTGGCCGCGCTCGATGCCAGCTACGACGTCAACATCGTACCGATGAAAGTCGATTTGTTGCAGAAGGAAGCCGATGCGCTGACCAAGGCCTCCAAGACCTTGTCGGGACGCTCGCCCGCCAAAATTGCCGGCCAGCAACAGGCCAGCCAGGAGATCCTCGATGCGTGCCGCACGCTGACCGCCGCCGCCTTGGACCACGGCGACGTGACGACGGCGCTGCGTTGTTTGCACATCGCCCTGCCGGCGGCACGCCGCCTGCGCGATCCCAAGACCGTGACCCAGATTCAGTCCTCGATCAAGGACGTGGAGAAATTGCAGGAACGGGCGGACCAGATGCAGGCGTCGCTGGCCGCCCTGGCGGCCAAGCCCGACGATCCGGCGGCCAACCTGACGGTGGGAAGTTGGTACTGTCTGGTAAGCGGGCAATGGGACAAGGGCCTGCCCTACTTGGCCAAAGCCGCGGATGCCGATCTGACGGAACCCGCCCAGCACGATCTGACCAAGCCGGACAGTGCGGCCCAGCAGACCGATTGCGGCGACCGCTGGTGGAGTCTGGGCGAAAAGAAAAGCGGCCTGGAAGCTTCGCGACTGAAAGCCCGTGCCGCCTATTGGTATCGGCTGGCCTTGCCGCAGTCCAACGGGCTGGGCGAAGCAAAACTCATCAAACGCCTGGAAAGCTTGGGCATCAGCACAGGCCACTACGCCCTGAAGTTCGACGGCCAGGCAAGCTATGCGATCCTGCACGGCGTCATCTACGACGGCAATACGCCGCTGACCATCGAAGCCATCGTCAAGACCGACAACGCCCAAAATCCCGACGGCCGCGTGAATTTCGCTCCGCAATGCCTCGTGGGGACCGGCGACTACAACGGCTTGTCGTTGGGCCCCCAATTCCGCACCTGGTATTATCGCTTCGCCGTCAGCATGGCCCCCGGTTCGCGTTCCATCTACAACATGGCGGGCGGGGCCCGCAACGATGATTGGACGCACGTGGCGCTCAGTTACGATGGCCATCTAGCGCGATTCTATCTCGCCGGAGTGTTGCAGCAGAGCGGAACCGTCCCCGGCCAGTTGGTGCCGAGCCCTCTTCCCCTGGCGATCGGGGCCAGAGTGAGCGACAATGGCAATGTTTCCGAGGCTTTCCAGGGAATGATCCGCAGCTTCCGCGTCACCAAAAGGATCGTCTACACCGAGAACTTCACACCGCCGACGCAACTCAAGAATCTTCCCGGCACCATCGCGCTGTTCGAGTTCAGCGAAGGCCGCGGCAACGAACTCAAAGACGCCGCGGGCAGGAAAATCTTCGGCGAGATCCACGACGCGCAGTGGGTGAAGCTGAGCAAGTAGGATCGCGGAGGAGCTTGTCGGGCGGGACGCGGATTCTATTCCAGTTCTTTCAAGCCCAGGCGGGCCAGCCAACGACCGCGCACCGGCTTGCTGGTCAAGGAAGCCTCCTCGCCGGCAACCTCCGGCGTCGCCCGCTGCACCTCCAGGGCCCGGCTTTTTTCCTCGATCTCGGCCCGCTGGCGGGCGATCTGGGCGCGTTCCTGGGAAATCTCGATTTCGGCCTGGCGAAGTTTCAACCGCCATTCCTCTTGCAGCCGCTTGAGCGCTTGCCGTTCTTCGCGAATGATGGCGTCCTGGTCGATTAACTCGCCCAGGGCCGCCGCGCCCACGGCCACCGCCCCCAGGTTGCCGCTCTGCTGGGCCAGCAGCCCTTGCAATTCGACGATCTCGCGCTGCTTGTCGGCTACGATGCGATCGGTCCGCTTGAGGACCTCTTCCAATTGCAGCCGCCCGCTGACCGCCGCCGCATCGTCGGCGTCGACCTCGGATTCCAAGGCGGCGAGAATGCGGCGCTTCTCCTCTTCCCAACTGAGCACGCTGCCCGGCCCCGCAGGGCCCCGGCCCGCAGACGACTGGGCGTGGGCAAGTTGCTCCTGGCGAAGCTGATCGCAGGTGAATCGCAGCGATTCCACCTCGTCGGCCAACTGTTTTTCGCAATAGCGCGCGGTCTCCAGTTGTTCGCGAAGCTGCGCGACGTCCCTCAGATCGGCCTCGAAACCGTGCGGCCGCACCGCTTGTTGACTGGCGGCCAGTTGCCGGCTGAGCCCTTCGATCTGTTGGCGCAACTGCGCTTCCGAATGGTCCCAACGCTGCCGTTGCTGGGCCAAAAAGTCTCGCAAGCGACCGCGCTGCCCGTCGGCCGACAATCCCAACGACGCCGCTAAGCCTTCAGGGTCGGACGTCGCCTCGGGTTCGCTATTCATGGCCGCCTGCGGTAAATCTGCGTAGCTAGTTCTCCATTAATGAATATAGGTCATGCCGGCCCAAGGTCAAAAAGATTGTTCGCCGGCGCTGTGGCAAGATGTCCTGCCGACGTGGCAAGACCGTCACACAGGCATCCTGCCTATGCGTTGACCCACAGGCTGGAAGCCTGTGCCACCAGCGCCGAGCGCCACTGCGGGCCCGTCATCCTTCGTCCCTCTGCCTCTGCCCGCGCACTTTCCACGCGGTCCGCAGCATCTGTGGCACCGCCCGCACCAACAAGGCAAACCAACTCTTGTAGGGCAGCTTGTAGTCGGGCACCGGCTCCATGTGAATGGCCCGCTTCTGCTC
>CAYYBU010000090.1:0-7964 GCA_964469945.1 uncultured Planctomycetaceae bacterium | reverse complement strand
GCAAAGGGTGCGACTGCTCGGCGGTCGGCTGACCATCGAGAGCGCGCCGGGTGCAGGGACTCTGCTCCAGGTCGTTGTCCCCATTCTGGAGAAGCAGAACCAAACATAGGCTGGATAACGGCAACCATCCCCCGCGGGCGCCAAGGGTGGTTTCGACGCCGGCGGACAATGGTCCGGCCGGAATCAGTGCTTCCCGTAGTTCATGGGAACGCCTTTGCGCTGCGCCTGGATGTACGCCTCCAAGGCGCGCATCTTTGGGCCATCGGGTTCCAGCTTCGGCGCTCGCACCGGATTCTCGACGCACCAGTTGATCATGTCGCGCAACAGGACGACGCGGCCCAACTGCGATTGAAACTTGGGATAGGTCTCCGGGTGCGTGTTCGCTGCGTGGGGGTGACACATGTCGCACGAGACGGCCACGGTGCTGCCCAACTCGTCGGCACTGTGAAAAATGCGTGAACCCTCCGCAGCGAACTTCTCCGTCTCCCGCGTCCAGGTCAAAAGGTCGCGTGCGGTGAAGTTGCCGTAGGTGTCGCCCTTCGCTTGGCCACCCCGGAGCAGGTCGGAGTTGTCCGCCGGCGGCTTGAGCGTGTGCTTCTCTTTCTCCTCCGCCACCCACTTGGCCTCCGGATGGTTGCGCTTCCATTGGTCCATCAAGCTGTCAGCCAGCGGTTGACCCGTAACTCCCGTGGAGACTTCGACCGCGTTGCCGCCGTCGCAAGCGCCGACCGCGACGGTCTCCTTGTCGCCTTGAGACGCGGTCTTGGCCGGCGCCGGTTCCGACTGCATCTTATCGGTCGGATTGGCGGCGACCGCCGACTTGACGCTTGTATCGTCGCGCGTGGACGGCGCCGGACTCCTGGCAGAAACCGGCGCGGCCGACTTGGGCGACGTGCTTTGTTCGGAACACCCGATGAGGAATCCCGTCAACAGCAGACAGACTGTGCCGCCAACGGCGCATCGGATCGACGTGTGTCTCATGGTTCATCTCCTTGTGTGCGTTCAATAGGCCGGCCGGTTGGGCTGCGGTGGAACACTCTGTTTGCCCCAACTGGCCGTGTAGGCCCTGCTCACGGTGATCGGATTGCGGTTCCACAGGCTGTAGACCTTGTCCACCAAGCCATCCGGGTGGACTCGCACCTCGCCATCGCCGCAGCCATCGTTGGGGTCGAACGGGTCGGGACGACTCATCTGGATCGTGAGTTCCGGCATGCCCTCCGGGGCGTAAGGCCAGGGCCAGGCGGTGGAAAGCAAACCGTGGAAGTGGATGTTGCCGATGCGGTTCGTCAACAACTGGTGGGTATGCCCGTGAATGACCACCACCTGCTTGAAACGCTTGAGGATCGCCTGAACCTCCTCGGCGTCGTCGGTCCAGAAGTTCCAGTTCTTATACAGCTTGTAGAGCGGCGAGTGGGAGAAGACGATCACCTGGGCGTCGTCAGGATGCTTTGCCAGGTCCTCCTCGAGCCAATTCCGCTGTGCTTCACCCACCGTGAAGGAACTCTGCACGCCGTTGTCCAGTCCGGCCACCGTCCTCATGCGATCCATGGGCGACATGCCCCTGGCGGTCCAGAAGTCCTTCTCCACCACGCTGTTGAGCACGACGAAGTGAACCCCTTTGTGGTCGAAGGAGTAAGTCGGTTTGCCAAACATCTCCTGCCATTTCTGGCCCAGATCGAGATACCAGTCGTGTTCTCCGACCATGATCTTCAACGGCGCCTTGAGATTCTTGAGGATCTGGGCGCCCAACTTGAGTTGCCGCACCTCTCCCAGTTGCGCCAAGTCGCCCCCGTAGAAGACGAAGTCGGGCTGCGGGTCGAGTTTGTTCACGTCGTCGACCGCGCGGAGCAACCCCCGTACGAAGCGGTCGTTGACACTCTTGTCGTACAGGTGCGAGTCCGAGATATAGGCGAACCGAAAGGCGGGCTTCGATTCCCGACTCTCCGCGCCCTGCGCCACGGACACGGGGGTGAACGAATGGGGCGCAGCCAGTCCAGCCGTCGCGCCCAAGGCTGCCGCCGACACCTTCAGGAAGGAGCGGCGGTCGAGGTTTCGCAAGCCGTGGAAGAACTGCTGGCGCTCTTCCAGATACTTGGTTTCGACACTCTTATGGGTAGCCATCGTGAATCGCTCCTGTTACTTATCTTGGCCGTTGGCGCCCGTTACCCGCTGCTCGAACGGCAGCATCTTCCGCTGTGCCATTGCCTCGTCGCGGAACGGGCGCTGCTTCTTGGCTACGGCTTTCTGCAACTCAAACTGCCGCTGGTTCTCCGCCGCGAAGCGCACATCGGTCAGCGTGAAGAGGAAGGCCACCACTTGGTCGATCTCTGCCTCGGTCAGGGCCAGCGGCTCGATGCCGCCGTCCAGGAAAGGATTGGCCTCGCCGCCTTTGTTGTAGTGGTCCATCACATCCCACAACGTGGCCATCGACCCGTCGTGCATGTACGGACCCGTGATGCCGACGTTCAGAATCTGCGGGGTGCGAAAAGAGCCGATTTCCGAGCGGTCGTGGGTCACCATGAACCGCCCCAACTCGCTCAGGTCGGTCGCCACGGCCAGCTCGTCCAACTTCTGCTCCGACGTGCCCTCGGCCAACGCCTTGAGCGATTTCTGCGCCAACTCCTCGAAGTTCTGGTGGCGGGCGGACACGCCCACGTTGTGGAAGCGATGATCGGTGCCCAACGGGTTCGAGGGGTTCATCTGGTGACAAGCCGCGCAGCGCGCCTTGCCGTTGAACAGTTCCAACCCAGCACGCGCCTGGGCCGAAATGGCCGCCGCATCGCCATTGAGGAAACGTCGCAACGGCGAGTCCACGAAAACCAGCGTCCGCTCGAAGGCCGCGATGGCACGGCCGACGTCCGCGTAGTTCATTTCCCGGCCGTAAGCCTTCTTGAAGGCTTCCCGATACTCCGGAACATCGCCGATGGCCTTCAAGGCCGCCGCTTCGTCGGGCATCCCCATCTCGACCGGATTGAGGATCGGCATCCCGGCCTGATGGTCCAGGCTTGGCGAACGGCCGTCCCAGAAGAACGTCTGCAGCAGAATCGCATTGAGCGTCGTCGGCGCGTTCCGCTTGCCGAGCTGTGCCTCGATTCCCTCGGAGACTGCCCGCTGATCGGTGAAGCCGCGCGTCACGTCATGACAAGTGGCGCAGGAAACGGAGTTGTCCCGCGACAGCCGCTTGTCGAAATACAGCTTCCGCCCCAACTCCACTCGTTCCGGCGTCATCTGGTTGTCTGCGGGGACGTACGCCGCCCACACGACCGGATCAAGACCAACCGGGGCCTTGGTTACATCCTGTGGCAGCTTCAGTTTCTGGAGCTCTGCCAACTGCCGCTCCGCGCTCGCGTCCCCGTGTTTGCCACGTGGCGTCTTGGATGGCGAATCGGCCACCGCGAAGAGCGACCACACCAGGCATCCGGCAAGCACTCCGCCAAGCAACGTTCGCATCGCCGAATACCTGAACCGAACTATCGTGCGTCGTTTCATTAGGTACGGTCCTCCTGGAAAAGACTTTCAATTGGGTGTCTTCGTGAGTTCCCGCGAACCCTGACTGGCGCAAAGGCCGCCCTGTCGTTTGGACCCGCCTGCCACGCAGGTGTCCGCACGCCTCCGGCCGTTATCACGGCAACTTGGCTTGCCGACATGCCGAACAAGTCCCGATCAGATGCACCGAGAAGTCCTCGATGTCGAATCCCTCGTAGCTGACGTGCGACACGCGAATGCGGTCCAGTTTTTGGTCCTCCAAGTCGATGACCTTGTTGCACATTTTGCAGATCAAGTGATGGTGGCGGTAAATCTTCCCGTCGAACCGCGTTGAAGCGCCGCCGTGATGAAGGCGACGAATGACTCCCATGTCGGCTAACGTATCAAGCACGCGGTAAACCGTGGTCCGCGAAATTCCCGGAACACGGTCCTTCACCGCCTCAAGGATCTGATCCGCTGTCGGGTGATCGTCTCGCTCCAGGACTTCCTGCAGCACGACACGTCGCTGTACCGTAAGGGACCTGCCCTGGCTTCGGCACAACCGCTCGAAGTCCTTCAGTCTCTCGGCAATCTGCTCGGGGTGCATCTTCCCCATGCCGGCCACATTATCCTATTTGGTACTTTGTGTCAATACACCTCGATGCGTGCAGAGGTCGCAACTCATTATTACACAAGACATTACGCCGCATCATCGGTCGTCGTCTGGCGCGCCCGTTCCTGCGCGGAGGGGGCCTGTGCCGGCTTTTCGGTCAACCGCGCGATCAAAGTCGATATAAACATGCCAAATATCATCCGCCGGGCCGGTGCGTTATCCAACCGAACTATGTAGCTACCCCACGTCGGAGGTGCATATATACAGCAGTTATGCCTAACCTTGGAGTTGCCATTGTGGGCTACCTTGGCGGAGCATAGGTGAAGGACGAACCCCTCCGCGCGGCGGAATCGGAAATCCGACGCTGGCCGATCTTGCTTGCAAGAATTCCCGCCACGCGGTATTCTAAGCTGTTTGTCCTGTCGCCATGAGGAAGGAACCATGCCTTCCTTGCTTTCGTGCCCACCTGTTTGACAGCATCGGCCGAAAAATATTTTGCGTAAGCCGAGCTGTGAAAATACCAGCCAATCTTTGATCTTACCTACGATTTGTCTGAGGAGAAGAACTGTGGAGAAGAGACGCTTCGTGACCATCGACGGCAATGAAGCGGCGGCCAACATCGCCCATTTGTGCAACGAGGTGATGGCGATTTATCCGATCACCCCCTCGTCGGGACTGGGTGAACTGCCGGACGCCTGGGCCGCCGCCGGTCGTAAAAATGCCTTTGGCACCGTCCCCGTCGTGATGGAAATGCAGAGTGAAGCCGGCGCGGCCGGGGCCGTCCACGGCGCCCTGCAAGCCGGTGCGCTGACGACCACCTTTACGGCCTCGCAGGGCCTGTTGCTCATGATCCCCAACATGTTCAAGATCGCCGGGGAACTGACCTCGACGGTCTTCCATGTCACGGCCCGGACCATCGCCACCCATGCGTTGTCGATTTTCGGCGACCATAGCGACATCGCCGCCTGCCGTTCCACCGGTTGGGCCATGCTTAGCGCAGCCTCGGTGCAGGAGGCCATGGACCTGGCGCTGATCGCCCATGCGGCCACGCTGAAAGCACGCATCCCCTTCATCCACTTCTTCGACGGCTTCCGCATTTCGCACGAAGTCAACAAGATCGAGCAACTGACCGAGGACGATGTCCGCGCCATGATCGACATGGAGCTGGTTCAGGCCCACCGCCAGCGAGCACTCTCGCCGGAGCGTCCCAAGCTGCGCGGCACGGCCCAGAATCCGGACGTCTTCTTCCAAGGCCGCGAGGCCGGCAACAAGTTCTACGACGCCACCCCCGGCATCGTGCAGCAGACGATGGACCAGTTCGCCAAACTTGCCGGCCGGCAATATCACCTCTTCGACTATTTCGGCGCCGCCGACGCCGATCGCGTGATCGTCATCATGGGCTCTGGCTGTGGCGTGGTCGAAGAGACCATCGAGAAGCTGGCGGCCGAAGGCCACAAGGTGGGCCTGGTCAAGGTGCGGCTCTATCGCCCCTTCGACAACGCGGCCCTGCTGGCTGCGCTGCCGAAGTCGGTCAAGAAGATCGCCGTGCTGGACCGCACCAAGGAGCCGGGCGCCAACGGCGAGCCGCTCTATCAGGACGTGCTCACCGCGTTGGTCGAGAACTGGTCCGGCCCGTTGCCGAAGGTCGTCGCCGGCCGCTACGGCCTCTCCTCGAAGGAATTCACGCCCGCCATGGTGACCGCGGTTTACGACGAGTTGCAGAAGAGCGCCCCGCGCGGGCATTTCACCGTGGGCATCAACGACGACGTGACCCACTTGAGCCTCGACTACGATCCGTCGTTCACCACCGAGGGCAGCGACGTGACCCGGGCCGTCTTCTTCGGGCTGGGCAGCGACGGCACCGTCAGTGCCAACCGCAGTTCGGTGAAGATCATCGGCGAGAGCACGCCGCTGCACAGTCAGGGCTATTTCGTCTACGACTCGCGCAAGGCGGGCTCGGTGACGACCTCGCACGTGCGTTTCAGCCCGCGGCCGATCAAGGGCTCGTACCTGGTCCACCGCGCCAATTTCGTGGCCTGCCACCAGTTCCATTTCCTGGAACGGATCGACATGCTCGCCATGGCCGAGCCTGGCGCCACCTTCCTCTTGAACAGTCCCTACGGAGCGGACGAAGTGTGGGACAAGCTGCCGGCCAAGGTGCAGGAGCAGATTGTCGACAAGAAGCTGAAGTTCTACGTGGTCGATGCCATCCACGTGGCGCGCGAGGCCCAAATGGGCGTGCGGATCAACACCGTGATGCAGACCTGCTTCTTCAAGCTGGCCAACGTCATCGCGGCGGACGAGGCCATCGCCCACATCAAGGACTCGATCAAGAAGACCTACGGCAAGAAGGGCGGCGGCACGGTGGTGGAGCGGAACAACGCCGCCGTGGACGGCGCGTTGGCGGCCCTGCATGAGGTGAAGGTTCCCGGCCGGGTTACCTCGACCTTGGCGATGGTGCCGCCGGTTCCCGAGCATGCCCCGGCGTTCGTCAAGGACGTGTTGGGCATGATGATCGCCAACCGCGGCGACGATCTGCCCGTCAGCGCCATGCCCTGCGACGGCACCTTCCCCACCGGAACCACGCAGTACGAGAAGCGCAGCATCGCCCAGGACATTCCTATCTGGGACCCGAAGATCTGCATTCAGTGCGGGCTCTGCTCGCTGGTATGCCCCCATGCCACGATCCGCCTGAAGGCATACGATCCGGCCCTGCTGGCCGGCGCCCCGGGCGCCCCGGAAGGCTTCAAGTCGGCCGATTGGAAGGGCAAGGAATATCCGGGCTGGAAGATGACCCTGCAGGTGGCGCCCGACGATTGCACGGGCTGCGGCGTCTGCGTCGACGTCTGCCCGGCCAAGGATAAGACCGTGGCCAAGCACAAGGCCATCGACATGGAGCCGAAGCTGCCGCACCTGGAGCGCGAGCGCGCCAGCTACGACTTCTTCCTCGGCATCCCCGACGTCGACCGCACCGCCGTGAAGGCCGACACCATCAAGGGCTCGCAACTGCTGCTGCCGCTGTTCGAGTTCTCCGGCGCCTGCGCCGGCTGCGGCGAAACGCCCTATATCAAACTGCTCACGCAGTTCTTCGGCGACCGCATGTTGATCGGCAACGCCACCGGTTGCTCGTCGATTTACGGCGGCAATTTGCCCTGTACGCCCTATACGGTCAACAAGGACGGCAAGGGCCCCTCGTGGTCCAATTCGCTCTTCGAGGACTGCGCCGAATTCGGCCTGGGTTTCCGCCTGGCCGTCGACCAGCAACGCGACTACGCCCACGTGCTGTTGCGGCGCCTCAGCGGTAAAGTCGGCGACGCCCTGGTGGGCGGACTGATTGAGGCCCAGCAGGAGACCGACGAGCAAATCCAGCAGCAGCGCGGCCGCGTGGCCGAGTTGCTGAAGAAGCTGGCCGCCATCGACGATCCGGAAGCCAAGAATCTGGTCGCTTCCAGTGACTATCTGATCCGCAAGAGCGTGTGGAGCTTCGGCGGCGACGGCTGGGCCTACGACATCGGCTTCGGCGGCCTGGACCATACCTTCGCCTCCGGCCGCGACGTGAACATCCTGGTGCTGGACACCGAGGTGTACTCGAACACCGGCGGCCAGGCCTCGAAGTCCACTCCCCGCGGCGCCGTGGCCAAGTTCGCCGCCGGCGGCAAGCAGGGACGCAAGAAGGACCTGGGCATGATCGCCATGGCCTATGGCAACGTTTTCGTGGGGCAGATCTCCATGGGAGCCAACCCCACGCACGCCATCAAGACCATCCGGGCGGCCGAGTCTTATCCGGGTTGTTCGCTCATCATCGCCTTCAGCCATTGCATTAGCTGGGGCATCAACATGACCACCGCCATGAACTTGCAGAAAGAGGCCGTGGCCTGTGGCTACT
>CAYYBU010000089.1:0-7964 GCA_964469945.1 uncultured Planctomycetaceae bacterium | reverse complement strand
GATGTGATGGCTGCGGGCGCCGACGGCCATGCGCAGGCCGATCTCGCGCGTGCGTTCCGTCACCGACACGAGCATGATGTTCATGATGCCCACGCCGCCGACCACCAGAGAGAGGCTGGCCACCACCAGCAGCACGATTCCCATCAAGGTCGAAACCTGTCCAAAGGTGTTGGTCAGTTCGGTCATGTCGCGGATGTTGAAGTCGTCGTCCTGGCCGGGGCGGATGCGGTGCCGCTCGTGCAGCAACTGGGTGATCTGGTCGATGGCCAGCGGGATCTGGTCGGCGGTGGCCGCCTTGGCGTAGATCTGGTCGACGGTGACGAAGCGGATGGGCTGCGGCGTGTCGGTGGCCTCGTTTGTTCCGGCGGCCGGATAGAGGGCCGTGGCGGCCGGATACAGATTGCTCAGCGTGTTGATCGTCGAGGCGGACGCGGTCGTCACGCTGGTGGTGGCCACGCCGGTGGCGCTGACGCGGTACTTGATCGTGGTCCAGGGGGCCAGTACGACGTCGTCCTGGTCCATGCCCATCATGTTGGCCCCTTTGCGGCTCAATACGCCGATGACCTTGAAGGAGACGTTCTGCAGGCGGATCTCCTTGCCGATGGGAGACTCGCCCCCGAACACTTCCTTCTTGATGGTCTCGCCGACCAGGCAGACGCGGTTCCAGTTGCGGACGTCCAGATCGGTGAAGACGTCGCCTTCGGAAAGCTCCTCCCAGTCGCGGACGGCCAGAAACGCCGGCGTGGTGCCGTTGACCGTGTTGGGGATCCAGTTCTTATTGCCGTAGACGATCTGCACGCGGGCGCGCACGATGGGGGCGGAGTCGCTGACGGCGGGACACTGCCGCGCGATCTCGTCGCAATCCTGGGGCGTCAGGGTCATGCTGCTGCCGACGCCGAAGCTGACGCCGCCGCTGGCGGCCGCGCCCGGCAGCACGAGGATGTTGTTGACGCCCATGCTGGCGATCGATTTCTGCATGGCATTCTTGGAGCCTTGACCGAGTTCCATCATGGCGATGACGGCCCCCACGCCGATGATGACGCCCAGGGCGGTCAGCGCCGAACGCATCTTGTTGCGCCGCAGGGCGCTTAGCGCCGTGCGGAAGGTGGGGGGAAACAACGCGCCGGCGGTCAGCCCCCGCACGGGCGCGGGGGCGTCGGCACTGGCAGGGCCAGTGGCAGCCGTAGCGGCACTGGGAGAACCCGTGGCACCCGTAGCAGCACTGGCAGAGCCAGTGGCACCCGTGGCAGCCGCGGCGGGGAGTTCCGCAGCGCGGGCTTCGTCTCCTTCGATCAGGCCGTCGGCGATGCGGATCGTGCGATGGGCGAAGGCGGCCACCTTGGGGTCGTGCGTCACCAGGATCACGGTGATGCCCTCGGCGTTGAGCCGCTGGAACATGCGGAGGATTTCCACGCTGGTGTGCGAGTCGAGATTGCCGGTGGGCTCGTCGGCCAGCAGGAGCCGCGGATGGTTGACCAGCGAGCGCGCGATGGCCACGCGCTGCTGCTGCCCGCCGGACATCTGCGAGGGCTCGTGGTCCATGCGGTCGGCCAGCCCGACGCGATCCAGCAGCAGGTGCGAAAGCTGCCGGGCGTCTGCGGCCGCCGGCCGCGCGGGCGAGTAGTCCAGCGGCATGGTGACGTTCTGCCAGGCGGTGGTGCGCGGCAGCAGGTTGAAGCTCTGGAAGACGAAGCCCAGCTTGGCCGTCCGCACCAGCGCCCGCTGGTTGGGCGTCAGGGTGCTCATCTCCTGGCCGTCGAACCAGAACTTGCCCGAGCTGGGGCGATCGAGGCAGCCGAGCAGGTTCATCAGCGTCGTCTTGCCGGAACCGGAGGCCCCCATCAGCGCGACCATCTCGCCGCTCTGGATCGAGAGCGTGATGCCCTTGAGCACGGGGACGTCGACCTCGCCCAAGTGATAGGTCTTGGTGATGTCTTCCAGGCGGATGAGTTCCATGATGGCCTCCGAAGGTATCCGTCACACGGCGCGTGCCGGATACAATGACCCGTCCTAGCGGCTCTTGGCGGCGCCCTTGAACAGTTTGGGAGCAAAGGGATTGGTCTCGCCGCTGCTCTGTTCGGCGGCGGTGATTTCTCCGGTCACCACGTCCAGACCTTCCTCGACGCCGCTGCCGCTGACCTCGGTGCTAGTGCCGTCGCTGGCGACGATCTGCACGTCCAGGGGACGGACGAAACCGCCGTCGTTCACCCACAGGCGGCCGCGGTCGCCGCGGTCCTTGGCCGGTTTGGCGGCCTGCTGGTCGCCGGCGGACTTGGCGGTGACCATATCCTTACTCCTGCTGCCGCCGCTGGCAGACTTGGCCATGGCCATGTCCTTGCTGCCGCCGCCGCTTGGGCCGCCGGCCACCTTGCCGGCCGAACCGTCGCGGGAGGCAAGCTGCTCGCTGTCGCGGATGTCGGCGGCGATCTGCGTCGGCCGCGGCTTCCAGCGCAGGGCCGCATTGGGCACCTTGAGCACGCCGCGATGGTCTTCGATCTGAAAGAGCACGTTGGCCGTCAGATAGGGCAGCAGTGTGCCCTTGGAATTGTCGGTGGTGACCACCACGGTGTAGGTAACGACGTTTTGCGTCATGGTGGCGTTGTAACGGATCTGGCTGACGGCGCCCTTGAACGTGTGGTGGGGAAAGGCGTCGCAGGTGAAGGTCACCGGCAGCCCCACGTGAATGCGGCCGATGTCGGCCTCGTTCACCGAGGCCCACACCTGCATGCGGGTAAGATCCTTGGCGATCAGGAACAGGCTGGGGGCATTGAGGCTGGAGACCACGGTCTCGCCCACGTTCACGCGGCGATCGATGATCACGCCTTTGACGGGCGATTTGATGATGCAATAATCGACGTTGGTCTTGGCCAACTCCAGGGCCGCCTCGTTCTGCTTGACGGTGGCCTTGCCCACTTCCAAGTTGGCCACGGCCGCGTCGAAGGCGGCCTTGTCCAAGTCGTAGTCGGTGGGGGCAATGGCCTTGGCGGGCAGCAACTCCTGGGCGCGCTTCCATTCCTGCTCGGCCTGTACGCGGTGGGCCTCCAATTCGCCCAGATCGGCCTTGGCATGTAACAACGACGCCACCGCCTGGTCGTATTGTGCCTTGTAGACGGCGTCGTCGATCTGGGCCAGCACGGTGTTTTCCTGCACCACCGAGCCGTAATCGATAGTCTTCTTCTTTTTGGGATCCGTGGGGTCGAGCCCCAGATGATCGATGCGCCCCACCACTTGGGCGCCCACGTCCACGACCTCTTCCGGCTCCAGCGTGCCGGTGGCACTGATGGTGGAGAGCAGTTCTCCGCGTTCCACTTTCGCCGTGCGAAAAGTCGAGGGCGGATCGCCGCCGACGCGATGCGTATAGTACGCCACTCCGGCGACAACGAAGCCGAACGCCAGGAAAAAGACCACGGTAGTTCTCATAGCAGGGCTTTCGATGGGGATACGGATTGATTCTCTTGCTTGCTCGTCGAACAGGCGTCCGACAACGTTTCCAAGGCGGCCAGCACCTCTTGGCGGCGCGGGACGGGCAGGCTCTTCAAGGCCGCCGCAATGCGCGTCACGCGGATCTCCTCGCGGCGCCGCATGATCTTCTCTCCCTGCGGCGTCAACTGCAGGCAACGCACGCGCCGATCGCTCGCCTCGCTGACGCGCTTGACCAGTTCCACCCGCTCCAGGCGATCGGCGATTTGCGTCAGGGCGCTGAGCGAGACGCCCAGGTCGCGGCTCAGTCCGGACATGGGACGCGGCCCGCCGCCGAGCATACCGCAAACGCGCAACTGCGCCAGCGGCAGTTGCTCGACCGGATCCTCGTCGACGACGACGGCCAGTTGCCGCATTACGGCAAACAGCAGCGACGCCACCGTTTTCGCTTGCTCCTCGATCACCGTTTCCTCCCGGTCTGGGGTTCCTCGTCCGTGCAACAGGGCCTCCGAGCCCGCCGCCGCCACGCCACGATTATTAACTGGCATGTATTATTAATATACATAAAGTATCATCGCGCGTCAAGCGAGTTTTTTCGGGTCGGCTTACTCATCCGCTCTTGCTGGCTTGTCCAGTAGTGGCACACCTCAATCTATGACTGACAGAGCACTGGGTTCTCGCGGAGCTTTTCGGGGTTTAAGGATCGGCCGAATAATAACTTCCGAACTTGGGCGTCCCCCGTAGGTCAGGCTGTGCCTGACAGTCTGGGGTGTCAGGCACAGCCTGACCTACGATTTGCTGGGCTCTCGCGGAGCTTTCCGGGGGGTTTAAGCATGAAATCAAGGCGTAACCCTTTGCCGCTGCACGACTTGTAATGACCGGCAGAGTGAAACTTCAAGGATTGCTTTAACGAGGCTCAATCCATTAAAATAAATGGGGCAAAACTTTAATCCATACAGTTCAGTGGCGGTTTGCCCTGGGATGTGCAACTCTTCGAGGCCACAGGTCGGAATCAGAGAAGTCGGATGAATCTTATTTCCTGCTCCGTGTCTGAAGGCCGGCGAGGTGAGTGTGTAATGGACCGCCCCTGGACCCGCTCGTCGGGCGGCTTTTTCTTGCCGGTGGCGCTGTTGGCCCTGCTGCTGCCGGCGGCCGCACGCGGCGAGCAGACGGCGGACCAGCCGGCCGATTCGGCCGCGCAGATGGTTCCCAATCTGCCGGGCCTGCGCGTCGACGACGCTCAGGCGGCGGCCGCCGGCATCCACAAGCTGTCGTCCCAGCGGCTGGTGCTCTATACCGATCTGCCCTTGGACGCGGAGGTGCGCGGCCTGCCGGCGGTCTTCGACCAGGCGTTTCCGCAGTGGTGCGCCTATTTTCACGTCGATCCGGCCGCCCATGCCGACTGGCAGATGACCGGCTTCCTCATGAAGGACAAGGCTCGCTTCGAGAAGACGGGCCTGCTGTTGCCGGACCTGCCGCCTTTTCGCCACGGTTACAGCCGCAACTACGGACTGTGGCTCTACGAGCAGCCCAGCGCCTACTATCGCCGCCACCTGCTGCTGCACGAAGGGACGCACGGCTTCATGAACACCATCCTGGGCGGTTGCGGGCCGCCGTGGTACATGGAGGGCATGGCCGAGTTGATGGGGACTCATCGCCTGCGCGACGGCCGCCTGACGCTCAACTACCTGCCACGGGATCGCGACGAAGTGCCCGAGTGGGGACGTATCCGCATCATCAAGGAGGCGTTGGCGGCCCATCGGGCCCTGCGCGTCGACGCCGTGGTGGGCTATTCGGCCACGGCGCATCTGCAAACGGAGCCTTACGCCTGGTGTTGGGCGCTGGTGGCGCTGTTGGACCGGCATCCGCAGTACCGCGACCGCTTCCGCCAGCTTTATCGGGCCATTCCGCGGCACGAGGTGAACGAGCAGTTTTACAAGCTTTTCCAGCACGACTGGCCGGAACTGAACGAGCAGTGGCAACTGTTCATCACCGGACTGGAGTACGGCTACGACATTCCGCGCACGGCGGTCGATTTCACCCCCGGCAAGCCCTGGCCGGCCAGCGTTGCGACGATCGCGGTGGCGGCCAACCGGGGCTGGCAGAACAGCGGTCTGCGGCTGGAGGCCGGCACGCGCTACGGCCTGACGGCCAGCGGCCGTTACCAGGTGGCCAAGACCACGCGGATCTGGTGGTCGGAGCCGGGCGGCGTCTCGATTCGTTACTATCAAGGCCGGCCGCTGGGCATCCTGCTGGCCGCCGTGCGTCCGGAACCGTCGTCGCGGCGGCAAGGCTCTTCGGCCCTGGTGCGGCCGATCACCATCGGTCTGGGGGCCACGCTCGCGCCGGAGCAGAGCGGCACGTTGTATTTGAAGATCAACGCCTCGGCCGGCGAGTTGGACGACAGCGCCGGTCAGTTGCAGGTCGAGGTCCGCAAGTCGGCGGCAGAGAATTGAAACGGACGACGCGCCCGCCTGAATATAATAATTGTGTGATTCCATGTGTAGGGAACGCCCTCCGTGGCGTTCCGGGCATACCGGCAACACGGAACGCCACGGAGGGCGTTCCCTACAGCGATTCCTCCGGGAATCGTGCAACTCTAGTTGGTTTGTGATGCAGGCAGGACGCCTGTACCACAATAAGCGGAGCGAATTTCATCGGGACGGGGTTGCTATTGCCACCAGGAACGATATCCTGCTTATTTGGGCAAATAATCATCTCAACCTCAGGGCGGAAGCAATGAAAAAAGAAGAGATTCTCCAGAAACTCGCTGCCGGTGAACTTGAAGTGGGGGTGGCGTCCCAAATGCTTGCGGAACTGGAGCAGCCGAAGCGGGGTTCGCTTTACTGCAAGGTGAGCCAGAAGGGGGCGCTCAGCGTTTACGGCCTGCAACGCATGCCCGTTACCCTTTACGTGGAGCAGTGGGACCGACTCCTTGGTTTTGCCGACGAGATCAAGGAATTTCTCAAAGAACACGACAGCGAGTTGAAGCGGAAAGAGAAATAGGGCATCTTGAACGATGGCGAGGAAGTGTCGCCACGAACGCCGAAACACCCCCTCACTGTCAGGTCGCTATGAACTGCATCGAGCAACAAGACCCCCAGCTCTGGGCCGCCATCGCCGGCGAAATTCACCGCCAGCAAGACGGCCTGGAAATGATCGCCAGCGAGAACTACACCAGCCCCGCCGTCATGCAGGCGGTCGGCAGCGTGCTGACCAATAAATATGCCGAGGGTTACCCGGGCCGGCGGTACTACGGTGGCTGCGAGTTCGTCGACGTGGCCGAAGAGCTCGCCCGCAACCGCGCCAAGGAACTGTTCCACGCCGAGCACGTCAACGTGCAGCCCCACTCCGGCGCGCAGGCCAATACGGCCGTCTACCTCTCCACCTTGGAGCCGGGCGATACCGTCTTCGGGCTCGACCTGGCCCACGGCGGCCACCTCACCCACGGCATGAAGTTGAACCTTTCGGGCAAGCTCTACCATTTCATCAGCTACGGCGTCTGTCGCGACACGCACCGCATCGACGTGGCGCAGCTTGCCAAGCTGGCCCGCGAGCACAAGCCGAAGATGATTGTCGCCGGGGCCAGCGCCTATCCGCGGCAGATTCCGCACGCCGAGTTCGCCCAGATCGCCCGGGACTGCGGCGCCAAACTGTTCGTGGACATGGCGCATTACGCCGGCCTGGTGGCGGCCGGGTTGCACAACGACCCCGTGCCGCTGGCCGATTACGTCAGTACGACCACGCACAAGACGCTCCGCGGCCCGCGCGGCGGCCTGATCCTCTGTAAGGAAGCCTATGCCAAGGACATCGACCGGGCGGTTTTCCCGGGCGTGCAGGGTGGGCCGTTGATGCACGTGATCGCCGGCAAGGCGGTCTGTTTCGGCGAGGCCCTTGCGCCAGGCTTCAAAAAGTACGCCCAACAAATCATCGACAACGCCAAGACGCTGGCCGAGGTGTTGTTGGGCGGCGGGCTCCGCCTGGTCAGCGGCGGCACCGATAATCACCTTCTGCTGGCCGACGTGACCCCGCTGGGGCTCACCGGCCGCCGCGCCGAAGAGGCCCTGGGCCGTTGCGGCATCACCGTCAACAAAAACATGATCCCCTTCGACGAGCGCAAGCCGATGGATCCCTCGGGCATTCGCCTGGGCACGCCGGCCTTGACCACGCGGGGCATGACGTGCGACACCATGCGGACCATCGGCGGCTGGATCATCGAAGCGCTCAAAGCGCCCGACGACGCGCAAGTAAGCGGGCGCATTCGCGGCGACGTGTCGGCGTTGTGCCGCCAATTCCCCGTCCCCGGGGCGGCCTGTGCAAAGGCTTGATTCTCTTGCGGGTTCAAGGAGCCGCTGATGCCTGACAACAAGATTCTCATCGCCGACGACAACCTCACCAACGTCGAGTTGTTGGAGGCGTATCTGTGCGACGTGGATTGTCAGATCGCCGTGGCCACCGACGGCCGCCACACCTTGGAGATGGTGGCCGAGTTCCAGCCCGAC
Source organism: uncultured Planctomycetaceae bacterium (assembly GCA_964469945.1). GTDB lineage: Bacteria > Planctomycetota > Planctomycetia > Pirellulales > Thermoguttaceae > CAYYBU01. Next base: position 42 of record CAYYBU010000089.1, on the reverse strand, counting down.
CTGATCCTGCTGGACATCATGATGCCCAAGCTCAGCGGCTTC
>CAYYBU010000088.1:0-8012 GCA_964469945.1 uncultured Planctomycetaceae bacterium | reverse complement strand
GATGGGCCCACATCCGCCGCGAGACGTGGCCGTGCAGGTTGCTCACGGCGTTGGCACGCCGCGACAACTTCAAGGCTAGCACGGTCATGCAGAAGGTTTCATGCTCGTTCTGCGGCTCGATGCGACCGAGCCCCATGAGTTGCTCGAAGGAGATGCCCAGTTCGTCGCGGAGCGGACCAAGGTGTTCTTCGATCAAGGAACGGTCGAAGCGGTCGTGGCCGGCCGGCACGGGCGTGTGGGTGGTGAAGACGGTGCGATGCGCCACCTCGCGGAGGGCCGCCTCGAAACTCATGCCGTCGTCCTTCATGCGGACGCGGATGGCTTCCAGCGTGGCGAAGGCGCTGTGGCCTTCGTTGAGGTGAAACACGCCCGGCGTGATTCCCAACGCCGTCAGGGCCCGCACGCCGCCCACCCCGGCCACCAGTTCCTGGCGAATGCGGGTGCGGTTGTCGCCGCCATAGAGCCGCGCGGTCAACTCGCGATCTTCCGGGCTGTTGCTCGGTACGTCGCAGTCCAACAGGTAGAGCTTGACGCGCCCCACCCGCATCAGCCACACCTTGGCCAGCAGCTTGCCCGTGCGGGTCTCGATCTGCACCGTGATAGGCTTGCCGTCGCGGTCGCGGGCGGGCTCCATGGGGAGGTTTTCCACCTTGGTGTCCAGATACTCTTCCTGCTGGTAGCCATTGATGTCGAGGTGCTGCTTGAAATAGCCCTGATCGTAGAATAGCCCGATGGCGATCAGGGGAACCCCCAGGGCGCTGGCGCTCTTGATATGATCGCCGGAGAGAACCCCCAGTCCGCCGGAGTAGATCGGCACCGACTCGTGGACGCCGAACTCCAGCGAGAAATAGGCGACCGGCCGGGAACCCAGCACGCCGGTGTGCGTGCGGCCCCAGGCGGGGGTCTCCGCCATGTATTCCTTTAGCCGGCGGTAGGCCTGATTGATGCGGCTAAACAGCACCAACTCGGCGGCCCGCATATCCAGACGCTCGGGCGTGAATTCCGAAAGCAGGGCGATGGGGTTATGGTCCAGTTGCCGCCAGCGAATAGGGTCGAGATCCCGGAAAAGGTTGATGACCTCGGGGTTCCAGCTCCACCACAAGTTCCGGGCCAGCGCAACGCACTTCTCGTACAGCGTTTCTGCTGCAAGTCCGTAAGAAGCAATGGGTTCGCTCACGACATCCGCTTCCGCTTCGATCTGGCTCATAGCCGTCTCTCACTCCCAATGCAGTAATGTCCTCAGCAAACGAGTCATTATACCGAACGCCCGGGAATGAAGCGACCCCAGATAGCACAGCCCTCCTGCCGAACATATAATGAATCGCTTGGCCGCGGGGCTCCCCTGCGGTCGCCGGAATGTTTCATTCACTAGTCCCATAGTAATTATTCCCACAGCCCACCAGGAGACGCATCCCATGTCCACGTCCGACGAAAATCAAGTCCAGGTCCATTGGCACGAGCACGCCGTTTCCCGCGACGAGCGCCAGCAGCGCAACGGCCATGCCGGCTGCGTCGTCTGGTTCACCGGTCTGAGCGCTTGCGGCAAGAGCACGGTGGCCAACCTGGTGGATCACAAACTCCATTCGCGGGGCCTGCAAAGCTTCGTCCTCGATGGCGACAACATCCGCCACGGCCTGAACGCCGGCCCGGGCATGCTCAAGGCACAGCACGGGATGGAATTCGCCCAGCGTTTCGGCCTGGGCTTCTCGGCTCAGGATCGCGAAGAGAACATCCGCCGCATTGGCGCCGTGGCCAAGTTGTTCTGCGACGCCGGGGTCATTGCCATTACGGCCTTCATTAGCCCCTACCGGGTGGACCGCGACCGCGTCCGTGCCACGCTGCCGGCGGGCGACTTCATCGAGATCTTCGTCGACGCCCCCATCGAGGTCTGCGAAGCCCGCGATCCCAAGGGACTGTACAAGAAGGCCCGCGCCGGCGAACTGAAGGGTTTTACGGGCATCGACGACCCCTATGAAGCGCCGCTGCAAGCGGAACTGGTGCTGGACGCGGCGCAGTGCTCGGCCGCCGCCCTGGCAGACCAAGTGGTCGCCTATCTCAAGACGGCGGGAAAGATCAGTTAATTACTGTGGTCCGCTGCGGCGAAATTTCCGATTGTGCCATTGACTTGTTTTGCGTAGACGCTTAGATTAATTGTCGAGGGTAAAGCGGCTTCTTGAGAGAATCCCCCAAGCCGTTAGCGTTCGACGCGGATCGGATTGCCGCCTGGAAGGTAGATGCATCTTCGCGCGACCGTCGGGACATCGGATGCCCTGACGCGGCCGCGCTGGTAGAACTGTGCATGGTCGGTGGCGGCGGTCCCTGTCGGACGCAAGGGACTGTACGGAATGTCCGCGACTTCAACCGTTCATGAAGCTCAGCCTCGGGCTCAAGCGGCCCTGACTCGCAGTCCGATCTACGAGTTGCACCGGCTGGTGGTGGAACACGATCACGAGCGACTCGTGATTGTCGGCGTGGTGTCGAGTTTCTACCACAAGCAGTTGGCCCAGGAACTCGTGCGCACCGTCTGCCAGGACGTTGACGTTCTCAACGCCATCCAGGTCCAGTAGGCGGCGATCGGGCTTCGCGGAAAAAGGGGCCCCTTTTTCCACTGATTCCAGGAGGTTTGCAAGCGAACCATGTAGGGAACGCGCTGCGTGGCGTTCCGGGCGTAGCGGTGAGACGGAACGCCGCGGAGGGCGTTCCCTACAGCGATTCCTCCGGGAATCGCGCAATGCTATTTGGCACCATTGCATTATCGTCCGGCTTGTTCGTATGCCTGCCGCTCGAAGGGATTATCGCGGTAGGGCCTGCGGCCCGTGAGCCACAGCACCAGCGAACAGCCCAGATACGCAGGTCCCATCAGCGGCCCCCAGCGCTCGAATTGACGAACGTGAACCCGTTCGTGGTCGCGGGTAATGTCCAGGGCGGCGGCGGTTTGCCCAAGGACCGTGTGGCCAAGAGTCAGGGCCATCGCCCCTTGGCCGCCGAAGAACCGCTGCAAGAGCCACTTCACCCCGCCGCCGTGAAATTCGATCACGCGGCCACGAATGCGGGCCCGGCCGCCCGTGCAAAGACCGACCATCCCGAGCAGCAGGCCGAGCAGCGTGTACGGCGAGGCCCAGAGCATGGCCAGCAGACGGAGCGGCATGGTGACGAGGGGGCAGACGGTCATGCTAGACCCCAAATGTTCCGAACCCGAACATCAAAAGGAAAAAGGTCGCGATGCAGAGGTAGCCAATGGCCACCTTCATCATCCCGCGTTGCGGGCGGGATACACAATCGGTGAGCCAGAGCAGCCCCGGGGGTTGTGAGCGAGGGCTGGGCGGTGGCTCTGCTGCCGCCCGCCTCCCTCGCTTGCAACACCAACGCGCAAAATCCAAGCACCACCAAACAACTTCAACACTCTAACGATCCTAGCCCGCCGATCGACGTTTCCATTTCACGCTGAACCAAGACACATTGCGGCTTCAAACGGAATCAGCAATAGGGCCAGCAGAAGGACGAACCCGCAGGACCACGCCAGCCCGGAGCATCCAGCAACGATTTCGAGGCCAAGTGTGCTGATGGCGGACAGGACAACGGCGCACAGCGTCACGACCGCGAGGAGCGTGCCGAGACTGTATTGGAAGCGAGTGGGGTTGGCCATGCGCGTGCCAGTCTCTCGTACCAGTAAGCAAGCTGGTGGTCGGTCTGCTATCGTTTGGTGGATGCCAGAGCTCTGCCACGGCCTTCCCGCCGCCGAAAGCACTGGCAGAGCCAGTGGCACCCAGCGGCACACGGAGTGTGCCGGATACTACTACCTCTTTCCCCCGACCGCATACAGGTGCTTGTTCGTGGCCACGTAGAGCACGCCGTTGGCCGCTGTCGGCGTGGTATAGATGCCGTCGCGCATGCGAATCCGCTGGAGCACGTGCAACTGCTTGCCGGCGGCCAGCACCCACAGCACTTGCCGGCCGGTGCCCAAATAGATCTTTCCGTCGGCCAGCAGCGGCGAGCCCCAGATGGGCCCGCCCGCTTCGTGGACCCAGTAGCAGTGGCCCGTTTCGGCGTCCAAGCAATGCAGCTTGCCATCGAAACCGGCCGCATAGACCAGCCCGTCGGCGATGGCCACTGTGGAAACGCTACAGCCGATCTGCTCGTAAGACCAGCGCAGCCCGCCGTGGGTGATGTCGCCGTGACCGGCCGCGTCGATGCACGTCAGCCAGCCTCGTTTCATGCCGTGAAAGGCCTCCTGGGTGAAGGTCACATAAACGCGGCCGTTATAGAAGACCGGCATGGCGGTCACTTCGTAGGAACTGGAATCGTGTTGATGGTCGGTCGCCGGCGGCTGCTGCGTTTGCGCCAGCGGATGGCCGTTGAACCGCCAGACGTTGGCCAGCCGCCGCGGCTGCTCGGCCGCAGGCTGGGGAACCAGCGGCTCGAAGCCATACAAGACGCCGTTGCCGCCGCCGAAGCACAAGAGTTTCTTACCGCCCACCGTGCCCAGCGCCGGCGAGCTCCACTGGCCGTGGAAAATGTCGGGCCCGATGCCAAAATCGTCGCGGGCCACCAGCTTGCCTGTATGTTTGTCGAGCACCACCAGCGAGGGCGCCTCAGGGTGAACGACGTGGTTGTGCGTCCATTCGACGCCGTTGGCGGTGCAGACGTAGAGCAGATCGCCGTCGAGCAGGATCGAGCAGTTGGCGCCGTTGTGCGGCTGAGCGCCCAGTTCGTCCGGCATGTCGTAGAGCCACACGATATCGGCGTCCTGGGGACCGGGCGCCAGCGGCTTCTCGCCCTCGCCGGCCATCAGCCGACCTTCATCGGTGAAGGGGCCCTGGTTGCCGCCGGCCAGGCCGCGGGTGCTGAGGCACATCACCTCGGCCCGATTGCTGACCAGGTAAAGCCGATCACCCTCCACCGTGGGCGGCGAGGTCAGGCCGATGTAGTACCAGTCGGCCCACTTGATCTTGGTCATCTTCGGCAGGCAAAGCTGCCAGAGAAACCGGCCCGTCGCTTCGTCGAAACACATCAGCACGCCGCGGTCGCCCGGCATGCGCGGATCGCGCGGGGCGTCGTTGTTGGTGCCCACGAAGACGCGCCCGCCGGCCACGATGGGCGAGCCGTAGCTCTGGTTCCCCAAGCGGGCGACCCATTTCACGCCGCTGTGGGCCGGTAATTCGATCTGCCCGCTCTTGGCGTTCCGCGTGCCGGCGTCGAAACTGTCCGGCAGTCCCCGCTCGTTGGAGACCATGTTGCGCGAATCGCGCTGGCCCCACTGCGGCTGGTCCGCGGCCGCGGCCGGGCCAGCCAGGGCGATGGGCAACAGCAGGACGCAAAGCCAGATTCGTCCGTCGGGCATGAGTGTCTCCGGGCAGGAAATTCAAATCTCCCCTCACCCGCAGGCGGGAGAGGGAAGTTGAGGTCGGCAACCTCACTATAATGCAAGGCGCGCGGGGACGCCAGCGACACGCCCGCCGGAACCGCTGGATGGCGGTCGGGCGTCGTTTTATTGACAGCCGGGGCGCTTTTGGTACACTGGGCGCCACACGGCGAATTCGTGGAACCACGGCCGGGATCGCTTGCCACGCCCCCAATCGGCGCGAGGTCCCTGCGAAACGACTTCCGCCCCTTTGATTCACACTCCGACGAGAGCCTCATGAACAACGGGACCGAAAACCGCTTTTCTCCTGCCTGCGCGGCGGCACAAATCACTTTCCTCATTCTGCTGACCACCGCTCCATGGCTGACTGCCCAATCGGCTCAGGCTTTGGGCCCGAATCTCGTGGTCAACGGCAGCTTCGAAGGCGGAAATCACGGTTACTGGAAAGCGGATGAGGCTCCTTTCGCGATCGTCAAGGACGCGGCCAATGCCCATACGGGTTCCTGGGCGCTCCAGGCGAAAGTGCAACCCTGGGGTTCGTGCAGGCCGCGTAGTCCACTTGACGTTTGGCCGAACACCTCCTATACGTCCAGTGTGTGGTACAAGGGCCATGGAACCCTGCAACTTGAGATCTGCAACGGCGACGATTCAGCGAAGCTAGCGCACGTTGATTTCACCGCCACTTCGTCCTGGCAGCAAGCCAGCGTCACCTACAAGACCGGCAAGATATACCAACTGCAGGTCAATATCAAAGAGGTCGGGGGCAGCGGTACCGTAGTGTACCTGGACGATCTCTATACCGGCCTGACCGATTGCCAATTGATCACCTTCGACCCGAACCATCCGACCGCCCGGGGATTCAAGCTCCTCTTCAGCGACGAATTCGACGACAGCAGTACGATCGACATCAAGAACACGCAAGGCAACGGCTATCATTGGTACTTGCACCAGTTCTATCACATTCCACCCACGACTCCGAGCATGTTCTCTGTTGGTGACGGCGTCCTAACGGTTGCCGACTCGCCAAACCACTTTGCCGAGACCCTTCACACGGCGGCCCCGGCCAACAATCGCGAAGGATTTGTCGGCACTGTTTTTCAGGACACGGCGCCGCTGTACTTCGAAGCTCGCTTCCGGATCCGCAACTTCGAGAAGACCGGGACCACGCCGGGCAATCCCGCCTTTTGGACGCAAGACCTCAGCATGTGTACGGAGAACAAGAAGGATCGGGAAATGCCGGGGCACCCCGGCCACGTGGAGATGATCGAAAACGACATTGTCGAGATGAACCCTCAATGGGGCGGGGTGAACGGTCAGCACATTTCCGGGCTGGGCGACTGGTTAGACCACGGGGCCATTGGCGACGTTTGCACGCAATATCCGCCCGTCGGCACCGACTACGGCCAGTATCATACCTACGGCTGTCTTCTGGTGCCGGCGACCGCGGCCAACGGCTGGATTGGTTATCGAACGATCTACTTCGACCGCGTTCCGATGATCGGCACCTGCTGGTCGGGGAATCAGCAGTATCAAGGCGTGTTCCCGGAAACGAAGGAATCGATGGGAAGCTATCGGTTTAGCAGGATCGATCACTCATGGCAGGTGCTCATCTTGGGCGCCGGACAAGGCGGCGTGTCGTCGATGGATGTGGATTACGTCCACGTCTACGGCGTCAACGAGTCGAGCGTCAGGGTGGTCAACGGCATCGGCACGTCGGGCAACTCCAGCGTAGTTTCGGCCAGGCCCGCTGCGAACGGGCCCAATCTGCTTGCCAACCCCGGCTTTGAAAACAGCGGTGCGGGCTGGACCATTCCGAAACCGTTCGCCGCCACCAAAGGCGCGGAGAACGCCCATACGGGCTCGGCTGGGCTCACGGTAACGATGCCCGCGAAGCCGTCGTATATGAACGCCTTCCAAAAGATCGATGTGGCTCGGCACACGAACTATGCCTCCGGCCTCTGGGCAAAGGGCTCGGGACAATTCCAGGTCCTCGTCCTCGATCACAAATGGACGGAAAACTCGCCGCTGGCAACCATCAACATTACCGCGACGGGAGCCTGGCAACAGGTCAATGTCCCCACGTTTAACTCCGGCGGCAACGCGTTTGTCTATTTCCTGATCCGCGATAGCCTCGGCGGGGGCGGCACGATTTCCTTCGACGACTGCTTTCTGCATTCCCTGGGCACCGCCAAGTGACGTTATGCACCGATCGGGCTAAAACCCAGCCCCGTCGGTGAACTGATTCGGTCGGAGGCGGTCTGGGCTCTCCTCAGACCTTGCTTCGAGCCGGAAAAGGAGACGTCACTGATATTGGCAGGGCGGTTCCGGGGACTGGCTGTTCGGGGACAGCATACACAACTCTTGACAGCAACAGCCGGTTTTGCCAGATTCATCGCATGGCTCGATTGGCGCGTGTCGTTATTCCGGGGATGCCGCATCATATCACCCAGCGCGGGAACCGTCGGCAGCCGACGTTCTTTTGCAATGCACAAGCTCTCCGCGTGACGGATACGTGGGAGCGGTTGGCCCGAGCGTGCGGCCGATCTTCGGCCAGGCGGCCGCGCTGCTCGATCCCTGCCGGGGCAAACCTCAAGGCTGCGTGGTGGTCGAATGAGGAGCGTCGCACGGCGCAAAAAAGGTCAAGCCGTTT
>CAYYBU010000087.1:0-8029 GCA_964469945.1 uncultured Planctomycetaceae bacterium | reverse complement strand
GCTGGCCGTCAGGTTTATCGCCCTGGGGCTTGTCGCCGCTGGCATGTTGCTGGTCGGCCCCCTGCTTGTCGCCACCGGGCGTCTTCGCGCCGGCCTTGGGCGTGCCGCCGGTGGACTGAGAACTATTGCTGCTCTGCGAATTGCTGTCCGGCGATGGTTGGCCATCAGGCCGCTGGCCGCCGCTCTGTGTCTGGCTGCTGCCATCTTGGCTGGGCTGTCCGCCCTGCTGCGGTTGCCCGCCTTGCGGCTGAGCGGTTTGCTGCGGTGAGCCGCCCGGCTGCTGGCCGCCCTGCTGTTGGCCGCCCAGCTGCTGGCCGCCCGGCTGCTGACCGCTCTGTTGCTGACCGCCGGGTTGTTGGCCACTTTGTTGCTGGCCGCCCTGCTGCTGGCCGCCCGACTGCTGACCGCTCTGTTGCTGACCGCCGGGTTGTTGACCGCTTTGTTGCTGACCGCCCGACTGTTGCCCGCTCTGTTGCTGGCCACTCTGTTGTTGACCGCTCTGTTGCTGCCCACCCTGTTGCTGGCCACTCTGTTGTTGACCGCTCTGTTGCTGGCCACTCTGTTGTTGGCCACCCTGCTGCTGGCCGCTCTGTTGCGGTTGATTGTCGGACGGCTGCTTATCGGGCTGTTCCTTCTGACGTTCCTTGTCAATCTTCGCCATCGCGTCGGCGTCATTTGTGCCGTCGCTGGGCACGGGCTCGTTGGGCTGGCCGCTGGCCTGGTCATTGGTTTGATCCTGACGTTGGCCGCTGGCGTCTTGGCCCGACTGCGATCCGTCGCTCTCTTGACCACCACGTTGCTGTTGATCATTGTTATTCTGCGGTTTGTCTTGCTGCCCATCCTGCTTGTCGGATTGGTGCTTGTCGTCCGCCTGCGGCCCGTTTTTCGCCCCCTCCAACTGCTTGACATTTTCCGCCGGCCCCTGCTTGGGTTGCCGCTCGGGCGGAACGGCATTATCGTCAGGATGGTGCGGTTGGCCGTTGCGAACCGCGCGATGCGGCTGCGGTCCTTGCTGACCGGCGCCGTCGGGGGCCACGATGGTCATCACGCGGCGGTCGGTTTCGGAGCGATTGGCCGTGGGCTCCTTGTTGTCCTCGGCCTCGGCCCAGTACATGACGCGATCGCCCGGCTTCAACCCCAGCCGGGCCGGCTGAAAAACACAGGTGGCGCGGAATTCTCCGGGAAAGGCTGTTTCCGGCGAGACCTTGCTCAACAGCGGCGGAATCGGCAACTCGCGGCCCTCATGTTGCGCCCGTAACGGCACCTGCCGCAGGGCAAAATCAGGGTCCTCGGCCCGCACGGCGATCGACAGCCGCCCATCGACCGGCACCTGGACTTCCTCTTGCTCGGGACTGAGGATCTTGACCTCTGGCGGCAGGTCGCGGATCACGTCGATGCGATAGCGGATGGGGCGCGTGTTCGTGCGGCCCCGGTTGTCGGTAAATAGCAGTTGGTAGCTGTCGTGCTCGGGTTTGGTGGGGTCGTCAGGATCCAGCCGCAAGGTGAACTCGCCGGTGGCCGTGCGGCCGGCGGTGTCCATTTTGAGGCTGCGGCGGCCGTTGCAATCCAGATCGATTTCGGCCCGTTGAATGTCGTGATTGGCGGTGGCGTTGATCGTCACCCGGGTCCCCTCGATGGCGTGGAGGTCGCCCTGCCCCGCCACGCTACGATTTTTCAAGCCCGTATAGTCGGGATAATGGTAATCGACCTTGTCGATGAGAATGGCCGGGGCCACCTGCACTTCGATCTTGAACAGCGGCGTACGGCAATCGCCGGCGGTCAAGTGGTAACGCACGTCCTGTTGCAGGCCGACATTCCCCGGCGGCAGCGTACACTGGTAGCGGTCGCCATCGCCGATCGGCGCCAAGGTGATGGCCTGATCGACGTTCTCGTCATCGGCCGTGGAGTAATAGAGCGTGACCGGCTCGTCGGCGTGCAGTCCATGAACCTCGGCCGTCACGGTAAGGATGTCGCCATGGAAGGCGATGGCATCGCCCGGGTGGACTTCGTCGATGGTCACGCGCGTCGGCGCCGGCACGTTGGACCAGGGCCAGATGATCCGCTCGACCGAGAGCAGCGGGCTTTTCGGCGAGAGGAGCACGTAGAGGGCGAACACCGCCACGATCGCCAACAGCACGGATCCCAATCGCACGATGCGGGCGCGATCGACGGCCGTTTCGATCCGCACGCCGGAGAGGTCGGCGGCCGCGCGATGCTCCAGGGCCTGATAGACCACCGGCGCCACCTCCTGGCGGTGATTCCGCATGAGAAGGAAGTTGATCAGGCTGTTTTTCAGCGTCGGCCGGCTCTGCTCGATGGTCTGGGCGGCGAAGACCGGATTGATGCGATGGACCAAGGGCGGCAAGAGGCGAAAGCAGAAATACGTGCCGCCAGCGCCCACGAGGCCGAGCAGCAGCAGGATGCGTCCCCAAAAGTCCAGCCCCCCGGCGATCAGCCAATGGTCCACCACGGCGGCCGCCAGCAGATAGGCCAGCGTGCCAGCAGCCAGGGTCATTACGCCACTGGTGATATCGACGCCTTTGACCTGGCGGCGGGTGCGGCGGAGGCGTTCCTCGATGAAGGCCTCGTAGCGGGTCGGCGGCGGCTCGGGCGGCTGCTTTTGCGGACCCTCGGGCTGCCCGGGAGGAGATGCGATACCGCTGGCCATGATACCTCTCCGCTACTGGTTCTGTTCCGTCTCTATTATAGACGGAATCGCCACGGTTAGGATTCCATTTTCTGGAAGAATTGGGGGCAGCGAGGGTGAACCGCAGGGATCGGTTGGGGCACAGAGCGGAACGTTGCAGGATGGGCGGCGTCACAACTGCTTGCCAGAAAGCGACTTGCGGCTCTGCCTCCCCTCGCACGCTCGCGGGAGAAGGGTCGGGGGTGAGGGCGGCCTGCGCGGAGTTATCGCACTGGGCATCACCACGAGTGGATCCTTTCTTCAGCGTGGCAGCCCAACCATTTGCGAAATGAGTCGTTAATTGCTCGAATCCGACGCTCCGCGCGGGAGAGAAACAACATTGCCACCGTGCTCGATTCGTAGGAACACGCCGCGAAGCAGACTTGCGGATCTCGCAGCTTGTCGACAATCTCTTCCACCCGCCTTCGCGCTCGGCGCGCCCGGATATGCTGATATACTGCAACTACGCGCGAGTCGTGGCGCGCAAGCAGTTGGCGGACCTCACGCGGCGTTACGTATTGCCATAGATTCCGGACCGCACAAGTTGCAACGCCAGTATCTGGGTCAAGGAACAAATCGCCAGGGTGAATCACTTCCTCAAAGTACGCGGTCCGCTGCGCCGGCAGTTTTGCGACGTGTGGGAGAATTTGGTGCGTTTTGACGTGGAGCAGAGAAGCAAAGAGGCCGAGGTCGGCAGCGTTCCACGGGGCGGCGTCACTAATCATGGGGTCGATGGCGAAGTTGTCAAGTTGGCCATCTGCCTGGAGATGGTCGATAATGGCACCTTTCCAGTGGTCGAGCGCGTCACCGAGGTATTGAAGTTTCACAATTGGTTTCTCCGGGCGGGGGAACAGGCTTGACAATTGCCTCGCAGATCTGGGAGTCCGATTCTTCCCTGTTGATGCTGGGTCTGGCCTTAATGCTCGTGGGCAAAACTGGGTCGCGGTCGGTGGTCGACGAACGGCGTCGGCCGATGGCCACGACCTGATGGAGCGGTGGCCGAGCGGCTGAAGGCGCCGGATTGAAAATCTGGTAATCAACCTAAGCAATTGATTCATGGGATCGAATCCCATCCGCTCCGTCTTTTTTGCGCTTGACTTTTTCGTTGGCTGGCCGATAATAAAGATGCTTAGGTTGATTACCAGCCGCATCGGCTGACGCTGCACCCCTTCGGGGGATGCGGCGTTTTTTATTGCGCCATCCGGCGGTCGCCGCCCCACCCTCCGGTGAAAACTGGCGACTAATCCTTGCCCCCCTGCCCTGCCCCGACACAATACAAATACTTGTCGGTTCGCAACAACAGGTTACGGCCGGCGATGGCGGGAGACGCGATCAGCGGACCGTCGAGTTGGTTCTCGGCAAGCTGAACGAAGTGCTTGCCCGTCTGGACCACCGTCGTCACGCCGTCCTCGTTGAAACAGTAAATCCGCCCGTCGGCGTAGAGCGGCGAGGCGGCATACTTGCCCGGAATGCGGTGTTTCCACTGGAGCTTGCCCGTGGCGGCGTCGAGACAGGTCATGATGCCACTGTCGGAGACGGTGTAGATTTCGTCACCAACCAACAGCGGCGAGGAAAGGATGGGGATCTGCGAGGTCGCTTTCCAGGCCACGTGGCTCTTGGTCACATCGCCATGGCCATCGACGCGGATCGCCCAAAGCTCGGCCACCATGCAGCCGGTGCAGACGTAAACCATGCCGTGGCCATAGACGGGCCGCGGCGCCAGCGAGAACCCACGGCCATGATGCACCTGCCAGATCGGCTTGCCGCTGAGCGGATCGTAGGCGACGATCCACTGGGCCCCGGGCACGACGACCTGCCGGCGGCCGGCGGCCTCGATCACCAGCGGGGTCGAATAGGCCTTTTTCTGGTCCGAGGCGACGCCTTCCAAGGGCGGGCGAGCGGTTTTCCACACCGTCCGGCCGGTCCGGCAATCCAAGGCCGCAATGTACTGCTGGTCGCAACCGTCGCGCACCAGCAAGAGCAGATCCTTCTCCAGGGCGGGCGAACTGCCCGGCCCCACTTGGTGGTCGATCGGCAAGCGGCGTTTCCAAAGCACCTTGCCCGTGGAGGCATCGAGACATGCCGTGCCAAAGGTGCCGAAATCGCAATAGAGACGCTCCGCATCGACCACCGGCGTCGGCGTGGCGTAACTGTTGAGCGTATGCACCGGATCGGGGTTCTCCAGCGTGAAGATTTCACGCTCGTAGATCTGCTTGCCGCTGTGGCGGTCCAGGCAAACCGCGCTAAGCGTCAGCCGGCTGAGCACGTACAACTCATGGGCCATTGAATTGCCGGCCACCCGCCGCTTGGCATCTTCCGGCGTGGCAAGGGTCTCGTGGGCGGTGGTCAGCCAGATGCGATCGCCCAGCACCACGGGCGAGGAACGTCCCCGCCCGGGCGTGGCGACTTTCCAGCGGATGTTTTCCGACGCGCTCCAGGTCGTGGGCAATCCCGTGGCTGCCGAGAGCCCCTGGCCGCCGGGACCACGAAACTGGGGCCAGTCTTCCGCTGTAACTACGAGGGGTGTTGTGGCCACCAGCACCACGAGAAGGCTTGCAAACCAAGGCATTGGGTCAGTCTCCGATTCGTCAGGCACAGCCTGACCTACGACGGCGGCCCGAATTTCCGGACCCTTGGGTTAATATAATGCCTTTTACGACGATCCGCTACGATGCCGGCTCGGTTGACCGGGCGGCCTGGGTTTGCTAGGCTGGCACGTTTTGGGGTAACATCGACCGCGAGCGGAGTGCGAGGCAGCTATGGCATACGAAGTGACGTTGATTACCGGTGACGGCGTGGGACCGGATCTGGCCGAGGCGGCCAGGCAATGCGTGGATGCCACGGGCGTGAAAATCCACTGGGACGTGCAAGAGGCGGGGATCGACGTCATGGAACGCCTCGGCACCCCCTTGCCCGACGCCGTGCTCGAAAGCGTGCGCCGTACCCGCTGTGCGTTGAAGGCGCCCATCACCACGCCGGTAGGCACCGGTTTTCGCAGCATCAACGTCCACTTGCGGCAAGAGTTGGGACTGTTCGCCTGCGTCCGCCCCTGTAAACATTACCCGGGGGTGCGGAGTTTCTTTTCCCACGTGCCCGTCGATCTGGTCGTCGTCCGCGAGAACACTGAAGACCTTTATTCCGGCGTCGAGTTCGAGCCGGGCAAGCCGGCGACCGGCGCGCTGATGGACTACATCAACAAGATCGCCACCGGGCGCAAGATCCTTTCCGGCTGCGACGAGACGGGCATCTCGATCAAGCCGATCAGCATCTCCGGCTCGGAGCGGATCGTCCGCTATGCCTTCGAGTACGCCCGCCGCAACGGCCGCAAGAAGGTCACCGCCGTCCACAAGGCCAATATCATGAAGTACACCGACGGTCTGTTCCTGGCGGTCGCCCGGCAGATGGCCGAAGAGTTTTCCGACATCGAGTTCGAGGACCGCATCGTCGATAATATGTGCATGCAGTTGGTGCAGAAGCCGGAACTGTACGACGTACTGGTGTTGCCAAACCTGTATGGCGACATTCTCAGCGACGTGTGTGCCGGGCTGGTGGGCGGCCTGGGGGTGGCGCCGGGAGCCAACATCGGCTTGGACGGCGCCGTCTTCGAGGCCACCCACGGCAGCGCGCCGAAATACAAGGGGCAGAACAAAGTCAATCCGGCGGCACTGGTGCTCTCGGCCGTCTTGATGCTGCGGCATCTTCAGGAGACGGACGCCGCCGATCGGCTCGAGGCGGCCGTCGCCGCAGTGATTGCCGAAGGCCGCGACGTGACCTACGACATGAAACCGCATCGCAACGATCCCACGGCGGTGGGCACGCGGGAAATGGCCGCCGCCATCTGCCGGAAACTCCAAGGAGGAGGGTGAAGGCGACGGGCGGAAGGATGAAAACAGAAGGTGAAGCCGCGATTTCGGCATTCCCCCAATTGACCCAATCGGTTACCATCGTCCCCACACGGAGGCCGGGGCCATGGAATCACAGGGTAGAAATGCGCCTTGGCGCGGCGGGTTATGGCTGGCCATCGCCGTGGCCGCAATCACGTTTGTTTATCCATTGCTGCTGGCCTCGCGGATCCCCCTGCTCGACCCGGATGAGGGGTTACACGCAGCGATCGCCCAGGAAATGGTCCAGCGCGGCGATTGGATCTGCCCTAGCCTGCAGGGGAAGGCGTTTCTCGACAAGCCGATCCTCTATTTCTGGGCCGAGGCCGCCTCGCTGAAACTGTTCGGCGATTGCGAAGCCGCAGTACGGTTGCCGGGGCTGATGTTCGGCCTGCTGGGGATGATCGCCACCGCTGTGGCCGCCCGACGCATGTTCGGCCGCACCGCGGGCCTGGTGGCCGCCGTGTTCTACGGCACCATGGTGCTGCCGGTGGCCTTGGCCCAGGCGGCCGCCCACGACGTGGCCCTGATCCCCTGGATCACGACGGCCATCCTGTTGTTCTGGGAATCAGAGCGGGCACGATCCTGCCGGGCGGCGATCGCGTATGCCGCGGCCATCGGCTTGCTCCTGGGACTGTCGATCCTGACCAAGGGCCTGGTGGGCGTGGCGTTGGTGGGCATCACCTACGGTAGTTACCTCGTGCTCGGCCGGCGACTGACTACGGCCGCCTGTCTGCGCGGACTGGTTGCCTTACTGGTGGCCGCCCTGGTTGGATCAACCTGGTACGTGGCCATGGAATTTCGCAGTCCGGGCTACCTGCGCTACTACTTCATCGAGCGGCACCTAATGGGTTTCGCCACCGACACGCAACTCCACGGCCACCAGCCCTGGTGGTTCTATCTACCCTTGCTACTGGGCGGCAGCTTGCCGTGGATCGCCTATTTGCCGGTGCTCATTCAGGACCAATGGGCAAAACGCAACGAGCGTGCAAAGGACTCAGGTCATTGGCAGAGCCAGTGGCACACCGCTGAAAACCACGGCCCCGGCAGTCCACTGTTGCTGGTGGCCTGCTGGCTGGTGGGCTGCACGTTCTTTCTTTCGCTGTCGCACTCGAAAATGGTGACCTACGTGTGGCCCGTCTTTCCTGCCGCGGCCATTTTGGCGGCCGTGGCATGGACACGGCTATTGGATGGCACACTCGGCCCCGCGGCCAGGCAATTGCTGGCCCGCACCTTCTGGAGTTCATGCCTGGCGGGGCCGTTGCTGCTGCCGGTGGCGCTGCTGGTCGTCCAGCGGCAGTTCGGCGTGCGACTGGCCGGGGCCACTTGGGCCCTGGCGGTGGCCGTGTCGCTGCTCAGTTGGATGCCCTTGGGATTTTGGCTTATGAAAGGCCCTCGGGGCGCGCTGACGGCGGGCGTGCTGGTCACGGTCGGGCAATTCGTTTTCCTCATGACCGTGGTC
>CAYYBU010000086.1:0-8034 GCA_964469945.1 uncultured Planctomycetaceae bacterium | reverse complement strand
TTTTGGATCATCTCGCGGATTCGTTCGATCGCCGTCTTGACCTCGATGATGTCGTTGGTGATGGTCACGTCGTTGGCCTTGGAGCCGACGGTATTGGCCTCGCGAAACATTTCCTGGGTGAGAAATTCCAGCTTGCGGCCGGCACTTTCCGGCAGCGCCGCGATCGTGTCGAACTGGTCCAGGTGGCTGCGCAAGCGGGTAATTTCTTCGGAGATGTCGCCGCGCTCGGCAAACAGGCTGACCTCCTTGACCAGGTCGCCCGGGTCGAGGTCCACCTGGAAATCGGCCAGCACCTGCTTGAGGCGTTCCTCCAAGCGGAGACGGTAGCCATCGGCGACCAGCGGGGCCCGCTGGGCAATCTGCTCCAATTTGGCCGCGATCACCCGGCAATTGGCCGCCAGGTCGGCCGCCATGGCACGGCCTTCGTCGGTCCTCATGCGGGCGAGGTTCTCCAGGGCCGCCTCCAGCGTGGCGTTGATCAGCGGCCAATCTTCGGCCGGATCGAAGGCGCGATTGGCCTGGTCGTCCACCACGCCCGGCAGAAGCAAGAGCGACTCCAGCGACAGGTGGCCGGGCAGATCCCACTGGCGATAGAGCCCTTGCAACTGCGTGCGGTAGCGATTCAGCACGTCGACGTTGACCTGGAATTCCTCCGCCGAGCGCACGCGATCGACGCGCAAATTGAGCTGGATGGTGCCGCGACGGACGCTCTGCCGCACGAGCGCTTCGAGTTGCGGCTCCAAGGGGCCATAGCCGTCGCTGGCGCGAATGGCCAGCTTGAAGTACCGATTGTTGATGGCGCGCAGCTCGATGGCGACGGCCACGCCGTCCCGCTGCATATGCGCCTCGCCGAAACCGGTCATGCTCAGTAGCACGGCAGTGAAGCTCCTCGATTTGAGTCAGGCATCTTGGCTGTTCTTACTTGCCCGGCGCCGGCGCGGCCGGGCGGCTCTGGTCGCCGGGGCCCGGTTTTTCAGTCGAGGCCGGCGCGGTCGCCCCCGGCTTTGTTTCGCCGCCGAGGCCCGTATTCAGCGGGCCTACGCTGGCGCCGCTGAGCATTTTCACGGTGACGCAACACAAAATAATCCAGAAGGCAGCCACGCCGACGGTGACCTTGGTGAACAGGTCGCCGGCCTTGGTGCCGAAAGCGCTTTGGCCGCCCATGCCGCCCAAGGCCCCGGCCAGTCCGCCCCCTTTGCCACGCTGGATCAGCACCAGCACGATCAGAAAAATCGCAGTGACAATCAGCAGAACCATCAAAATAGACTGCAAATAATGCATCAGCGGCTCCTCCTGTTATGTTTTTTTCAGTCCGGCGACAATGCCCATGAACTGATCGGCTTTCAAGCTTGCTCCCCCGACCAAGGCCCCGTCGATGTCGGGTTGTCCCAGCAATTCGGCCGCATTGTCCGGTTTCACGCTGCCGCCGTACTGAATGGGGACCGCTTGCGCGACCGCTTCATTATATCGTTCCTTCATGATCTTGCGAAGATCGAGATGCACCTCCTCGGCCTGAGCCGGGGTGGCCACCTTGCCGGTGCCGATCGCCCAGACGGGCTCATAGGCGATCACGAGCTTGCGCATCTGCTGGTCGGACAGGCCGGCCAGCGAGCCGGCGAACTGCTGGCGAATGACCTGCCCCGTGCGACCGCCCTCGCGCTCGGCGAGCAATTCGCCCACGCACACGATGGGGGTCAGGCCGGCGGCCAGGGCGGCCATGACCTTCTTATTGATTTCCTCGTCGCTTTCGTGCAGGATGTGCCGCCGCTCGCTGTGGCCGAGGATGACGTAGCGGCAACCCAAATCACAGAGCATCGCGGCGCTGAGCTCGCCGGTGAAGGCGCCGTCGGCCTGATGATACATATTCTGGGCGCCCAGGGCGATCTTGGATCCGGCGATGACCCGGCCCACGGCGTCCAGGTAGCATGCGGGCGGACAAACGGCCAGATCGACCCCCTCGACCGTCTCGGCTTGCTTGACGAGGACTTCAGCCAGCGCGACGGCCTTCGCGCGGTTGAGGTTCATCTTCCAGTTTCCAGCGATAAACGGACGTCGCATCAAGGGAACTCCTTCCTGGTACGTAATCTTTGCGCTCGCAAAATCGCAAGCCTTGGTTCAAATTCTATCGACAGAGCGTTCCGGCTACTCCACCGCGGTAGTGGCCGGAAACGACCCCAAAATTTCCAGTCGCAGCGACTTGCGCTGCAGCGCGGCCACGGCCCGCCGCAGTCGCCCGTCGCTCTGATGCCCTTCCATCTCCACGAAGAACAGGTAATTCCCCCGTTTGCTGCCGGGGATCGGAAAGGACTCGATCCAAGTCAGATTGAGTTTGTTTCGCTTGAAAATGCTCATCGCCTCGGCCAGCGAGCCGGGGCGATGCTCCAACTGAAACAGCATGGCCGTGCGATCGTTTCCGGTCCGCTCGGGGATCTGGCCGCCGATGATGGCGAACCGCGTGGTATTGCCGGGATTGTCCTCGATGTTTTCGGCCAACACGTTCAGACCGTACTCGACGCCCGCCTGCAGGCTGGCAATGGCGGCCGCCCCGGGCTTTTCACCGGCCAATTGCGCGGCCGTCGAGGTGCTGGTCACTTCGATGGTGCGGGCCGCCGGCAGGTGCTTGGCCAGCCAGTTCCGGCACTGGCTGATGGCCTGCGGACGGCTGTAGACCTCTTTGACCTCGGCACGCGGGCACTTCGCCAACAATGAATGATGGATTTGCATTTCCACCTGGCCGCAAATCTTCACCGGCAAGCGGGTGAACATCTCCAAGGTGTCGGCAATACGGCCATCGGTCGAGTTCTCCACCGGCACCAGGCCGAAATCGGCATGTCCCCGGTTGACCTCTTCGAAGACGGCGGAAATGGTCCCCACGGGCACGAACTGAGAACTGCGGCCGAAGCGGTCCAGGGCCGCCAGATGGCTGTAGCTGTAAAGCGGCCCGAGGAAGGCGATGCGCGTTTCGCGCGCCAATGCACGGCAAGCACTGACGATTTCACGAAAGATCGCCCGCACCGACCGCGGCGGCAGCGGCCCGCCGCTCTGTTGGATCACCGCGGCCACACAAGCACATTCGGCGCCGGTGGCCAGACAGTCGTTGCCCACGCCGCCCGGACAGGCAGCCGTCTCCGCCACGAGGCTGGCACGCTGTTGGACCAGTTTGAGCAGATCGGCGTCGATTTGGGTGATCGTCGCTGCTCGGTCTGCGGCGGACGACGCCTGGATCGCCGGCGTGGCGATTTCGGCCGCTCGCTTCTTTTTCGCCGTGGTTTTCGCCATGAGTCAGTTCGTCCAACGCCCCTTGACCGCGACTGTCGGCGCGGACCGCCTCGTGCATAAACCCTTTACTTCTAGCGAACCACGAACGATTTGTCAACAGGCTGCCATTTTGACAGGATCGCATCGACCCCGTCCGAAGGCATGTCGAAAATGGCAGGCTTTTGCCGAAGTAGCTGCGGCGATGACACAGGATGGGCCCGGCAGTGAGATTGTAAGTTATGTTCCCATAAGTGTTTACGGATTGGCGTCAGCTTCCGCCCAGACCGGCACACTCTTTGCTTATGAAGTCGTTCCATTGTGTTGGCTCGGTAGTCAGATTGAAGAAAGGAGCGTCGACGAATGGCTCAAGGGGAAAAAATCATCGGGATCGACTTGGGAACCACCAACTCGGTCGTTGCCGTCATGGAAGGAAAAGAGGCGAAGGTCATTCCTAATCAGGAGGGTAACCGGCTGACGCCGAGCGTGGTCGCGTTCACGGACAAGGGCGAAACTCTGGTGGGCGAGCCGGCCAAGCGCCAAGCCGTCACCAATTCACGGCGCACGGTTTTCTCGATCAAGCGGTTCATGGGCCGCCGGCACAACGAAGTGGCCGCCGAAGAGAAAATCGTGCCCTATAAGATCGTGGGCGGACCCGAGGATTACGTGAAAGTCCAAGTGGACGCCAAACAGCTTACGCCGTCGGAGATCTCGGCGCTGATCCTCCGCAAGCTCAAGGAAGCGGCCGAGGCCTATTTGGGCCACAAGGTCAACAAGGCCGTCATTACCGTGCCGGCCTACTTCAACGACGCCCAGCGGCAAGCCACCAAGGACGCTGGCCAGATCGCCGGGCTGGAAGTCGCCCGCATTATCAACGAGCCCACCGCCGCCTCGCTGGCCTATGGCCTGGACAAGAAAAAGGCGGAAAAGATCGTGGTCTTCGACCTCGGCGGCGGGACGTTCGACGTTTCCGTCCTGGAAGTGGCCGATGGCGTCTTCCGCGTCATCAGCACCAACGGCGATACACACCTCGGCGGCGATGATTTCGACAAGGTCCTGGTCGATTTCGTGGCCGACGAGTTCAAAAAAGAGCAAGGGATCGACCTCCGCAAGGACCCGATGGCCTTGCAGCGGCTGCAAGAGGCCTGCGAGAAGGCCAAGAAAGAACTCAGCTCGACCCAGTCGAGCGACATCAACCTGCCTTTCATTACGGCCGATGCGTCGGGACCGAAGCACTTGCAGATGAGCCTGTCGCGGGCCAAGGCCGAACAGTTGCTCGATCCGTTGTTCGAGCGTTGCCGGGGACCGGTCAGCCAGGCGATGAAAGACGCCCACATGGGCTTCAACGAGATCGACGAGGTCGTGCTGGTGGGCGGTTCCACGCGGATTCCCAAAGTGGTGGACCTGGTGCGGAACATGTTCGGCGGCAAGGAGCCCCACAAGGGCGTCAACCCCGACGAAGTCGTGGCCGTCGGCGCCGCCATTCAAGGCGGCGTGCTCTCCGGCGAAGTGCGCGACGTGCTGTTGCTGGACGTGACGCCGCTTTCCCTGGGCATCGAAACCCTCGGCGGCGTCATGACCAAACTCGTCGATCGCAATACGACCATTCCCACCGAGCGGAAGCAGATCTTCAGCACGGCCGACGACAACCAAACGGCCGTGACCGTGAAGGTCTACCAGGGTGAACGGCAGATGGCGGCCGACAACCGCCTGCTGGGACAGTTCAACCTGGAAGGCCTGCCGCCCGCCCCGCGCGGGTTGCCGCAGATCGAAGTCAAGTTCGACATCGACGCCAACGGCATTCTCAACGTCTCGGCCAAGGACATGGGCACCGGCAAGGAGCAGACGGTCCGCATCGAGCAGTCCAGCGGCATGACGGAAGCCGAGATCCAGAAGATGCAGCGCGATGCCGACGCCCACGCCGAGGAGGACAAGCAGAAGCGGCAAGTGGCCGAACTGCGCAACCAGGCCGATTCGATGTGCTGGCAACTGGAGAAGCTGCTCAAGGAGCACGATGCCAAGTTGGCCGCCGCCGACAAGGAAGCCGTCAGTCGCGCGATCGAGAAGACCCGCGCTGCGGCCAAGGGCGAGGATGTCGAGGCGATCAAGGCGGCCGTCCACGAGTTGGAGCAAGCCTCTCATGCCCTGAGCCGCACGCTGTATGCTTCGGCGGGCGCCGGCGCCGCCGGGCCGCAGCCAGGGGCCGCCGATGGCGCCCATCAGCAAGGGCCCACGGGCCAACCCAGCGGCGCCGCCGGCGGCGAGGACGAGGCCATCGACGCCGAGTTCGAGGTGAAGGAGTGATTTCCGGTTCCCTCCCCTCCGGGAGGAAGTTAGGGTAAAGGCTGGGTTCCGGTCCCCTCTCCCTCCGGGAGAGGGTTAGGGTGAGGGCTGTCTGCAACTGGAGTCGGAGATAACGAAATGGCTCGCCGCGGTTACGTCTCCAAACGCATGATCGAGCGAGCCAGAACGCTTCGCCATATGGAAACCCCGCCGGAAGAATTGCTCTGGCTTGCGTTGCGCAACGGCCAAGTCGGCGGCCTGAAGTTTCGGCGGCAGCATCCCATTGGAGGTTACGTTGTCGATTTCTACTGCCACAGCGCGCGGCTTGTTGTTGAAGTGGATGGGATGAGCCACGACAACAAGATTGCGGACGATGCGGAACGGTCGAGGCAAATTGAAGCCAACGGACTTCGAGTACTTCGGGTGACGAACGAGGACGTGATGCGCGACCTGGATGCGGTCACGCGGGAGATTGCCCGCGTGGGCGGCGTGCCGTGGAACTGAGAATTCCGGTCCCCTCTCCCTCCGGGAGAGGGTTAGGGTGAGGGCGGTGCGTGACGGTTCAGGAAACCTATTACTTTCCCGAGGAATCCGTATGGCGGCAAACTACAATGCTCTCGCGCATCTGGAGCCGGTCGACTTGCGCCAGATCTGGGAGAGCGAACCTGGGGATTTCACGCCCTGGCTGGCGAAAGAGGGCAACCTTGACCTGCTTGGAAAAGCCATCGACATCGAACTAGAGTTGGAGGCGCAAGAAAAAGGCGTTGGACCATTCCGAGCAGATATCCTCTGCAGGGACACGGCAACCAACGACTGGGTCGTGATCGAAAACCAACTCGAATGCACCGACCACAACCATCTGGGGCAACTGCTGACATACTCTGCGGGTCTAGGAGCGGCAGCGGTCGTCTGGATTGCCAAGAAATTCACCGACGAACACCGTGCGGTGTTGGACTGGCTGAACGAGATTGCCGGCGACAGAGTCGCTTGTTTCGGCGTCGAGATCGAGTTGTGGAGGATCGCCGGGTCTCCGACCGCCCCCAAGTTTAATGTCGTATGCCGGCCAAACGTTACCTCCGCCGCTGCTCGCAAGGAGGCAGGCGGTGGCCTGTCAAGCACGCAACGACTCCAACAGGAATATTGGTCGGGGCTTAGGGATGTCCTCCTGCAACGCAAGAGCGCCGTCAGGTCCAGGAAGCCGTCGCCGCGAAAATGGGCCACCTTCAGTATCGGACGAGCGGGTTTTTGGATGTACGCCGGGATTGACAGGCGCGAAAACCGTATCGGGGCTGGCGTTGGGTGGGAGGGGGCCAACGCCGTTGCGATCCTGCGACTCCTTGAGAAGGATAAAGCGGCAATAGAGGGGGAAATTGGATCCGCACTGGGGTGGAAGGGCGGGGACCCCAATAACACGCGCCGGTGGGTTGGAGTGTGGAAAGAAGGCGCCGATCCAACGAACCGGACGGATTGGCCGGCACAACATTCTTGGCTGGCGGAAAAGCTCGGAGCACTTCACCGGGCGTTCGCGCCACGAATACAGGTGATAGATTTGGACGGAGAAGAAGAGGCCGACGGCGAGCAGTAAAAAATGGGGCGTGTGCGAAAGCGCCGCCCTCACCCTAGCCCTCTCCCACAGGGAGAGGGGACCGAGGAATCATGGCATTTCGCTTCGACAAACTGACGATCAAGGCCCAGGAGGTCGTGGCCGCGGCCCAAGCGCTGGCCACCGACCGCGCTAGCGCGCAAATCGATCCGCTGCACCTGCTGGCGGCCATGGAGGCGCAAAGCGACGGCATCGTGGCTCCGCTTTTGGACCGCATCGGCGTCAACCGCGCGCAGCTCGATCAGATCATCGAGGCCGAGTTGGGGCACTTCGCCAAGGTTTCCGGCGGGGCCCCGCCCCAATTGAGCGCGGAACTCAGTCGCGTGCTCGAGGCGGCCCAGCACGAAGCCGACGTGATGAAGGATGAGTTCGTTTCCACCGAGCACCTGCTGCTGGCCTTGACCAAAGTGGATTCCAAGGCCCGCAACGTGCTCAAGCTCAATGCGGTCACCGACAAGGAAGTGCTTCAGGCGCTGCAGGTCGTGCGCGGCAGCACGCGGGTGACCGACCAGAACCCGGAGGCCAAGTTCCAGGCCCTGGAGCGCTACGGCATCGACCTGGTGGAACGCGCCCGGCAGGGCAAGCTCGATCCGGTAATCGGCCGCGATCAGGAGATTCGCCGCGTCATGCAAGTTCTTTCCCGGCGGACGAAGAACAATCCCGTCCTGATCGGCGAGCCGGGCGTGGGCAAGACGGCCATCGCTGAAGGCCTGGCGCTGCGGATCGTCGACGGCGACGTGCCGGAGAGCCTCAAAAACCGGCGGCTGATCGCCTTGGACATGGGCGCACTGGTCGCCGGCGCCAAGTTTCGCGGCGAATTCGAGGAACGCCTCAAGGCCGTGCTGCGCGAAGTACACGACGCCGGCAACGTGATCCTGTTCATCGACGAGTTG
>CAYYBU010000085.1:0-8093 GCA_964469945.1 uncultured Planctomycetaceae bacterium | reverse complement strand
CGCTGCGCTTGTTTGCCTTCCCATATTTGCTCAACTTATTCTGACGCGGGCCCTAGCGCACGCGGACCGCGTAGGGCATCCACAACAGCGTCCCCTCGCTCAACAGCCGGCGCCAGACCTTGGCCTGGCGGAGGAAGTGGAACAACTCCGGCGCCAGCGATTCCATGTCCGACGTGGCCGCGGCGTCGCCGCCGAAGAGCTGCTCGAAGACCGATTTCGGCTGCGGCAGGATCAACAGATCGACCTCCTCATCGGCCTTCAAGCCGGCGGCCTTCTTCGCCATCGCGATGGCGTCCTGGAGCGTACCCAGTTCGTCGACCAGGCCGTTCTTCTTGGCCATCCGCCCCGTGTAGACGCGTCCCTGGGCAAGTTCCTCGAGTTTCTTCACGTCCATCTTGCGGCCGTGGGCCGCCTTGGTGACGAACTGCCGATAGGTCTCCATCAACAGCGCGGTCCACGCCTTGCGTTCGGCGGGCGTGAAAGGTTGCGTCGAGCTCAGCGCGCCACTGTTGGCACCGCGGCTGATGATCTCGGTCGTCATGCCGAGCTTCTCGTAGAGCCCGCCGGTGACCAACTTGCCGCCGAAGACGCCGATCGAGCCGGAGATGGTGCCGGGCTCGGCGATGATCTTCCGCGCCGACATGGCGATGTAGTACCCGCCGCTGGCAGCCACGTCGCCCATGCTGGCGATGAGCGGCTTCTTGCACCGCACCGTTTCGCGCCAGATCAGATCGCTGGCCATGGCCGAGCCGCCGGGGCTGTCGATGCGCAACACGACGGCCGCCACCTTGGCATCGTCCGACGCCTTGCGGAGAGCCTCGATGACGGTCGTGGACCCCAGCGCAGTGGTGCCGAACATGTCGCTGGTGCTCTTGCCCTCGACGATCTCGCCCACGGCATAGACGATGGCGATGCGCTTGGCCGCGGTGGGCTTCTCGGCCGGCTTGCCGCCGGTGAAGATCTCCATGAGTTTCATCAGCCCGCCCATGCCGGAGAAATCGGTATCGACCTTCTTTTTCTTGTAGTTGGTCACCACGTCAAGCTGATCGACCTTGAGCTTCTTGCGGAGTTGCTCCTGGAACTCGTCGGCGTAGCAGACGCGGTCGATCAGGCCGGCCTTGGCCGCGGCCGTGGCGGAAAACAACCCCTGGTCTACGAGGGTCTTCACCTGGTAGTCCTTCAGATGCCGGTCCGCGGCAATGATGTTGACCTGGGCGTTGTAACCGTCATCGACGATCGCCTCCAGGCTCTCGCGCAAGGGCCCGCTCATGCTGGAACGGGTGAAGGGCTCGACGGCCCCCTTGTACTTGCCCATCTTCAAGGCGTCGAACTTCAGCCCCAGCTTGTCGAGCAGGCCCTTGTAGAAGGTCACTTCGGCGCGGACGCCGGGAATGATAAGCATGCCCGAGGAAGGCATGTAGATCTCATCGCAGGACGCGGCCAGCAGATATTGTCCCGTGTCGCCGCCGACCAGTTCGGCATAGACCGGTTTGCCGGCCTTGCGCAGCCGGGCGACGCCGGCGCGCAGCTCGTTGACTTTTCCCCCGCCCACATCGAGACTTTCAATGCGCAACAGCACGGCGGCCACGCTCTTGTCCTCGGCCGCCTGGTCCATGCGCTGCAGAAGGGTCGCCAGCGACGGCTGCAAGTCGCTGAAGAGCCCCGGTTGCGTGGGCCCTTCCGGATATTCCCCCTTGAGCGTGAAGACGACCAGGGTGGCCTTTTTCTCGGTCGCCTTTTTCTGGGCGGTCTTCTTTTCGCTGGACTTCTTTTCCGCGGTCTTTTTCTCGGTGGCTTTCTTGTCGGCGATCTTCTTTTCGGCCGGCTTCTGTTCTGCCGGTTCGTCGTCGGCCGGTTCCTCCTCCTCGACCGCTTCCTCGTCGGCCGCTGCGCTCTTCTTGGCTTCGGGCTTCGGCTTGTCGGCGGCGGCTTTCTTCAGCTTCACCTTCTTGGCCTTCTGCGGGCTCTCGATGGTGGCCGAAACCAGCCGCACGGCGGTCACCTTCGCCGGCACGCCTTGGGGGACCGCCGCGTTGCTGCGGCCGACCTCCTTGGCTTTCTCGCCCGCGGTCTGCAACTGCGCGGCGATGGCCGGCGTAATATCGAGGTTGTCCGAGTGCCACACGACGGGGTTGTTGATGTTGCGGAGGATATCCTCCGGCTTGGACTCGTTGACCGGCTCGCCGTTGAACTTCAGGACGAGGTTGAGTTTCTTCTCCTTAGCATACTTCACCACCGCCGCGCTGATGCGATGGTAGACGCTGTTGAAGATCTTGGCCTCGCGCTGGACGAAATCCTGCTTCTGGGTCTGCACGCGAGCCTGCAAGGTGGCCTGACGTTTGAACAACTCGTCCCGGAGCTTGGTATGTTCGGGGCTTCCCACGGTCAGCTTGTTGAGCTCTTCGGCCGCGGCCTTGATGGACTCGGCTTCTTGTTTGAGCTTGGCCGCGGCCGCGTCGGCATCGATTTTCATCATCGCCGTCTGCCGCTTGAAATCGTCATCGCCCTTGAACAGCGCGTTAACGTCCAGCAGGGCGACCGTTTGGCTGCTGCGGGGGGCCTTGGCCGTTTTGGCGGCCGGAGACTTTTGCGGCTGATCGGAATCTTTCTTCTCCTCGGCCCGGGCGACAGCGGCCAGCATTCCTAGCAGACAGACCCCACAGGCGAGCATTCGTACAGATCGCATCGAACAGATCCTCCGGCATTAAAATAGGAAGCCACGGCGCAACAGGTCGCGAAGATATTCCGGTTAGTCAATGTAGTCTAGCTTGGCGGCACCCGCACGGCTAGTAGCCATGATTGGGGGGTGCGAGAAGCAATTCGTTACATGCCGAGCCCGCTGGGATGGCGATAGCAATGCTATCACGGTATCCTGTTAGCGAGGCGATCATTCCGGGCAAAAATGGCAGCATTCGCAGAAAATGGCTTACCCCCGGTTGACCGGAGGGATGACTGTGTGTACACTTGTACACAATACGTGCCGACGGCGCGACGGTTCGCGTTAGGGATGACATTTCCTTGTCGGGTGAAACAGAAGTCAGAGACGGGCCGGTGCAATGACTCGACGGACCATTTCAGGGCAGCGCGGGCTATCGGATAGCAACGGCCCGATTGCCGTTGGCGGTTGCGGCGGTCTTCAATCTGAAGGAGCGCTCATCGCAGTCGCCGTTGCACTGGGCGCTCGGAAGGTGGCAGGATGGTCCCGGGCGGAGGAAAGACTTGCCGGTGGGGTCGATCCGGCCCCGCGGGCCACCGTTACTGAAGCCCGGGAGCGAATCGAAGCGGGGGAAGACCCGCTAGGCGAGGCCTTTTGTAAACTTCGGTTACCAGCCGAACGGCGAACCAAAGGCGCCACCTTCACGCCGCACACGATCATTGAGGCAATGGTCCAGTGGGCGGCAGAGTCCACCACGCCCGCGCGGATCGTGGACCCGGGCACAGGTTCCGGGCGTTACCTCGTGGCGGCGGGGCGGCGTATCCCCAAGGCTTCCTTGCTGGGAGTGGAGGTGGACCCTTTGCCGGCAATGCTGGCCCGTGCCAATCTTGTCGTGTCGGGCATGGCCGACCGTTCGGCCATAGTTCTGGATGATTACCGCTCGGTGTCCCTTCCCACCGTGGCTGGGCAAACCCTCTTTATCGGAAACCCGCCCTACGTCCGGCATCACTTGCTGGATACACGCTGGAAGACGTGGCTGATTGACGAAGCGACCAAACGCGGGCATTCGGCGAGTCAGCTTGCCGGCCTTCACGTTCACTTCTTTCTCGCAACCGCGAAGAAGGCCGCACGGGGCGACTTCGGTGCTTTTATTACGGCGGCCGAATGGCTCGACGTGAACTATGGCAGCCTGGTGCGTGAACTATTCCTGAACGAGTTGGGCGGCAAACGCGTAGTGGTTATCGAGCCCACGGCCGTCCCGTTTCCCGATGCGGCAACCACGGCCGCCATCACCTACTTCCAGATTGGCGCGAAGCCGAAAAGGATCAAGCTGAAGCGCGTCGAGACGTTGGACGAGTTGAAGGAGCCCAACGGCAATCGTGAAGTGCGCCGAGAACGCTTGGAGGCCGAGAGGCGATGGTCGCACCTGACGCGTGCGGGCAAGGAGGGGCCAGAAGGGCATATCGAATTGGGCGAAATCTGCCGTGTCCATCGCGGGCAAGTCACGGGACTGAACAAGGTCTGGATTGCCGGCGCACATAGCCAAGGGTTGCCCGAATCGGTGTTGTTCCCGACGGTAACGAAAGCCCGCGAGTTGTTCCGGGCGGGCAACGCGTTGGAAGACGCTTCCATTCTTCGTAGGGTTATCGACATACCTGTTGACCTGGACGTATTCGACGCGTCCGACCGCAAAACCATCGACCGATTCCTGCTCAAAGCCAAATCGCTTGGGGCGGACGCAGGATACGTTGCCATGAATCGAAAGGCGTGGTGGTCCGTCGGCTTGCGAGCCCCAGCCCCCATGCTCACAACCTACATGGCACGACGGCCTCCGGCCTTTGTTCACAACCGCGCGCAGGCGCGGCACCTGAATATCGCCCACGGTATTTATCCGCGCGAATCGCTCAGCCAGACGATCCTCGACAACCTCCTGGCGTACCTCCGTAAGAGCGTTCAGGTGACACAGGGGCGGACGTATGCGGGCGGGTTGACGAAATTTGAGCCAAGAGAAGTCGAACGCCTTCTGGTCCCTGAACCGGCGCTGCTTGCGCAAGGGGTAGTTTGAAATGATCCAACCGCCGCGATGGGGTGCAGAAGACCTGGACAGGGGCAGCCGCCAAGCCACGGAGATTTTCCGGAAGGAACGGTTGGAAGAGCCCTTGGAAGATTACTTGGAGGCTTTCGACGAATACCTCGGCAATGTCGAAGACCTGTTTGAAACAACCATTGACCTGACCGAGTTAGATGAGACTGCGTTGCAGTTTCTTGCCGACCCGAAGCTGTTCGGAGCCTTCCGCTACCTTGCCGGTCCGCCAATCTCCGGCGACGACCTCAAGACGGTTGCCGAGGTCCAGTCCCTAAACGCCACGCAACTCCGCGACGATCCTGAAGCCGTCCAGCGAATCATAAGCGTCGTTCGCATGGGAATGGACCGCCGCAGATTCCCTTGGGTGCGAGAAGAACGCGATCCGACGGAAGCCGAGAAGAAGGCAGCTATATTGGCGTCGGCGGCCCTTATGGCAACCCAGCGGGTTGGCATGGACCGGCGCAGCAAGGGCAAGCAGTCACAAGAAGGGATGGTCAGCGGCGTATTGACAGGAGTTGGCTTGGTCGAGGTGGCGAGTCGCAAAGTCTTGACGCTGACCGACGCGCCCGAACCGGGGCAATTCTGCGGGGAGAGCTACCTTGGGAACCGCAAAGCCGATTTTCTGGTCCGGCTGTGGGACCACCGCATCATGGCGATCGAGTGCAAAGTCTCCAACTCGGCGACCAACTCCGTGAAACGGCTCAACAACGATGCGGCCGCGAAGGCCATAGAATGGTTGAAGGACTTCGGTATCCTACAGGTGGTCCCAGCGGCGGTATTGAGCGGGGTCTACAAGCTGCACAACCTGGAGGATGCACAACATCGAGGGCTCGCACTTTTTTGGGCACACGACCTGAGGGCACTTACCGATTGGATTGCAACCACCCGTACTTGACCGCCTTGGTGATTTCCCGCCCTACAGCGTCTTATGGAACCGCCGCACGGCCAGCGCGAGGGTGGCCACGCCCATGACCGCCAGTGCGAGCAGTTGCGGCCAAAGAATGCCCAGCCCGATGCCCTTCAAGAAAATGCCGCGGACGATCACGAGAAAATACCGCAGCGGATCCAGATAGGTCAACCACTGCACCACGCGTGGCATGTTGGCGATAGGGAACGTGAAGCCCGAGAGCAACATGGCCGGAAAGAAAAAGAAGAAGGTGCCCATCATCGCCTGCTGCTGCGTCCGGCTGACGGTCGAAATCAGTAGCCCAATACTTAGGGTGGTCATCAGGTACAGTCCGGCCGAGAGGTAAAGCAAGCCGATGTTGCCGCGGACCGGCACGTCGAACCAGAAGGCCCCGACGGCGGCCACCACGGTCACGTCGATCAGGCCGATCAGGGCGAAGGGGAGCGTCTTGCCCAGGATCACCTCGATGGGCGTGATGGGCGTCACCATGAGCTGTTCCATGGTGCCGATCTCCTTCTCGCGGACCACCGCCATGCTGGTCAGCAGCAGCGTGGCCACGGTAACGACGATGACGATCACCCCGGGAACGTAGAAATTGCGGCTTTCCAGGTTCTCGTTGAACCAGGCCCGCGTGCGCAGGTCGAGCTGACCCGGCGGCTGCAGCGCCCCGCGGGATCGCGTGAAATGCTCCAACTGGATCTGCTGCGACCAGCGCGTGGTGATTTTGTTGACGTAGCTCAACACGATGCCGGCCGTGTTCGAGTCGCTGCCGTCCAGGAGCACCTGCAACGGGGCGGTCCGGCCGGCGCGAATGTCGTCGGCGAAACCGCGGTTGATTTGCGACACCATGGTGGCCCGGCCGCGATCGACCAGGTCGCGGGCCTGCCGCGGGTCCTGCGGGTACGCCACCACGTCGAAGTAGCCCGAACGGACGAACCGGGCGATCAACTCGCGGCTGACCGTGCTGTTGTCGAGGTCGGCGATGGCGGTGGGCACATGCCGCACGTCGGTGGTCACGGCGTAGCCGATCACCAGCACCTGCACGCAGGGAATCACGAAGATCACGGTCCGCATCCGCGGGTCGCGGAAGACCTGGATGAACTCCTTAATCAGCATGTGTTGGATGCGCTCGAACATGTACTCTCAAGCGAGTTTCTTCTTGAACATCACATTGGCCACCAGCACCATGACCGCGGCGAAAACCAGCAGCAGCACCGCATCGCCGGCGAGGATCTCCAGCCCCACGCCCTTGAGATAAATTCCCTTGAGCAGGGCCACGAAGTAACGGGCCGGCACCAGGTAGGTGATCGCCTGTAGCGGCCGCGGCATGTTGACGATGGTGAACATGAACCCCGAGAGCAGAAACGAGGGGAGCAGGGTGAGCGTCATGGCCAATTGGCTGGCCAGCAGTTGGCTCTTGGCGACGATGCTGATCGTGATACCCAGCGTCAACACGCCCACCAGAAAGATCGATGCCATGCCGAACAACAGGGCCACGCTGCCGTGGAGCGGGACCTGGAAGAGGAACTGGCCCATCAGCACGGCCAGCAACACGTCGAACAGGCCGATGGCGAAATAAGGGAGCAGCTTGCCGAGGATCAACTCGTGACCCTTCACCGGCGTGGCGATGAGTTGTTCCATGGTGCCGCCTTCCCATTCGCGCGCCACCGTCAGCGAGGTGAGCAGGGCGGCGATCACCATCATGATCACGGCGATCAGGCCGGGAAAAATGAAGTTCTTCGATTCCAAATCGGCGTTGAACCAGACCCGCGGCCGCACGTCCAGTGGGTTTTCCACGCGCGGCCTGCCAGCCCGCCGGAATTGCTGAAGCATCATGCGTTGCGAATAGGACGCGGTCACGGCCGCGGCATAGCCGATCGTAAGGGTGGCCGTATTCGCGTCGCTGCCGTCGACGATCAGTTGCAGCGGCGTGGTGCGGCCGGCGGCCAGATCGGCGGCGAAGTCGCGGGGGACCACCAGGCCCACCATGGCTTCGCCGTCGTCGATGTCGCGGACCAGTGCGCGGTAGTTGTCGACGTAACGCCGCAGCGAGAAATAACGCGAGCCCCCGAAGCGGCTGACCAACTCGCGGCTGGCCGCCGTGCCGCTCTGGTCCCATACCACCATGGGGACGTTGTCCACGTCCAACGTCAGCGCGTAGCCGAACAACACCAGCAGCAACACGGGAACGCCGACGGCCATCAGCAGGCTGCGCGGGTCGCGCCACACGTGCAACAGCTCCTTGCGGGCGACCGCCCCCACACGGCGAAAGTTCATCGCTGCACCTCCGCTTGCGGCTGCTCGGCGCGGTCGCGGGCTTCGATCAGCGCCACGAAGACGTCTTCCAGCGAGGGGAGCACGTCGCCTTGCTTCATGGCGCGTTTCAGCGCCGCCGGCGTGTCGCAGGCGATCAGCTCGCCGCGGTAGATCAGGCCCAGCCGGTC
>CAYYBU010000084.1:4863-8102 GCA_964469945.1 uncultured Planctomycetaceae bacterium | reverse complement strand
AAGCCGCGTTTTTCGTCGCGAAGCGCCCCCGGGTACGGGTCAGCCGGATGAACCACTATTTTCTTTTCGCGACCATCTAAAAAAGGCCGCTGCCGGCAAAAGCCAATCTAGGAGGAGGAGAACACTTCTGTATTTTTCCTATTTTTCCACAACTACCAGCAATCTAAGGGAAATCCGTTTGACAGCGAGGGGCACCCCCGATTATTAATAGAAGTTGCATTCGTTTGGCTTGATATTAGTGGGGGGGTATATCCAGACATAGTGCCTATACCTCTATGGGTGGATAGACCACCAAGAGATCATTGCTACCGCTTTCCCCGCGACGCGCACGCCTGACACCAACGATTCTTGACGTTTTAGATTGCGAGGTTTCCACATCATGAGATGGCACCCTAAGTTCCAGCGGTCGGCGAAAACTCGCTCGCTCGCGAGGCGCAGCACCAAGACTTCTCCGCATCGCCGCGCCGGCCGCCGGGCGTTGGCGATGGAAGCGCTGGAACAGCGCTCGATGCTTTCCGCCGGGACCACCATATTTCTCGACCCGGCCAGCGCGGGCATCCCGGACCAGTCCGCCATTAGCATACCGAGCGCCCAGATCACTCCCACGAGCACTCCCACGCTGGACGGCGTGACGTCGCCTGGCGACACGGTGACCGTCTACGCCGCGTCCACGGCGAACCCGCCGGTGCAGTTGAATCCTGGGCCGGCCAGCGGCGAAGACGTGTTGCTGGGAACCGCGACGGCCGACATCAACGGCAACTGGAGCTTGACAGCGGCGGCGGAAAATGCGGGGTTGAACGGGCTGGGGCTGAACAATCTGACTTATTTTCCCACGACCTATCAGGGGAATGTCATTATCGATGGCGAGCGGGACCTCACCGCCCTGGTGACCGACAACAACGGCAATGCGGTGGGGGATCCGGCGACGCTACCCATCTTCGTTGATACCGCCGGCCCGCGGGTGGCCAGCGTGGTGCTGAGCAACGGCCAGGATGCCTTCGCCACGACGCCCAGTGGCCCCAACACGCCGCAGGGCTCGACGCTCGACATCGTGTTTACCGATGCGGCGCTGCGTTCCGCCTCCGGCATCTTCAGCAATCTGCCGGCCCTGAATAACGTTCATGCGCTGGTCAGTTCCAACTATCAGTTGAGCGGGCAGGCCAGTGGCGTCGATCCAATCCAGAGCGTCAATTTCACCGACGAGACGCAACCCGGCGGCCCGGGCACCACCGACATCACGTTGACCTTTGCCAACCCGTTGGTGGACGACGTGTATACGCTGACCATCGACGCCAGCAATGCCGGCGACGTGGCCGGGGGCATCGTTCCCGGCGGCATCGCGAACGACGCGGGCGACCGGCTCGACGGCACGGTGACGGCGGCCTCGGGCGGCTCGGACACCATCAACCTGCCTTCCGGCAGCGGCACGCCGGGATCCTTCGGGAACTTCGTGGCTTCCTTTGCCGTACAGGGAGGCACGGAGTTGGCGGTCGCCATGACCCAGGGCGTGCAGTTCTACGATTTGCAGGGCGCCGCCGCGGCCGGTACGACGATGGTCGCGCCGTTGGGCAATCCCAGCGACGTGCTCTTTACCGGCGACTTCGCCGATCCCTCCACCGGCCTGGCCGACGGCTTCAGCAAACTGGCGGCCTACGGCAAAGGCAGCAACGGCCAGTTCCGCTTCCTTTTCCAGAGCGACGATGGCGGCCCCACCACCAGCGTCGTCTCGCCGTTGCAGATCACCGCGTTGCCGGTGGCCGGCGACTTCGACGGCAATAGTTCCGCCGGCGACCAGGTCGGCTTGTTTACCGGCAAGGACTGGTACATCTTCAGCCGCGACTTCTCCAGCTATACGACGATCCCCTGGTCGCATCCCGGCTTGCCGGTGGTGGGCGATTTCGACGGCGACGGCATTGCCGACCTGGCGACCTGGAGCAACGGCACTTTTTACGTGGCCCTGAGCAGCACGCAAGACAATTACGCCCAGATCGACGTGACGATCCCCTTCAACTTGCCCAGTGCGACGGTGCGTCCGGTGGCCGCCGACATCAGCGGCGACGGCGTCGACGATCTGGGGCTGTGGTTGCCCAACAACGGCGTGCCCTCGACGGCGAAGCCCGGTGATTGGTACTTCCTGGATTCGTCCACGCCCATCACGCAATGGACGACGGTTCCCACGCCGCTGCATTACCAGTTCGGCAGTTCGGTCGGCGTGCCGTTGACGGGGAACTTCACGGCCGAGACCGTCGGTGTGGCGACGTTCAGCCCGGCACTGTTGGCCAGCAGCGCTTCGACGGCCAGCGTCATGATGGCGGTCCCAGCGGCCAGTCCCAGCGTGGTGGCGGCCAGCACGGTGGCCGCGCCCGCGGCCAAGGCGACGGCACCGGTGGTCAACGCGTTGCGCACCACCGTTGTGGTTGCTCCGGTGGTCGCACCGGCGGTCAAGACCACGGTGGCCGCGACGAGCGTGGCCACCACGAGCGTGGCGACCGCCGCGACCGCCCGCGGGCCGTACGCCTGCACGGCCGGCAACGACACGATCAGCCTAGTCCCCGGCAAGACGCCCGGCACCTGGACGCTTACCATCGATGGCGTCGCCCATGCCATCGGCTTGAGCACGAAGACGCTGAACCTCGACGGCCTGGGCGGCAGCAACACGATCACGATTGTCGGCACGGGCAAGGACGAGAGCGCGGAAATCTGGTCTAACCACCTGGTGTTCCACAGCGGCAGCCTTACGGTGACGGCGGCCCACGTCGCCAATATCACGGTGCGCGGCGGCGGCAACGACAAAGTGGTGCTGCACGACGCGGCGGGCAAGAATAGCTTCGTTTCCAGCGCCGGCGTGGCGAAACTGACCGGGACCGGCTATAGCGAGCAGGCGCAGAATTTCGCCAGTACGCGCGTCTACTCCACGCCCGGCGCCGTCGATACGGCGGTTCTCTATCAGCCGGCCAACCAGAGCACGACCAGCAGGGTCGGCGACGTGGTGGCGGTCTCGGCGGCGGGAACCACCACGCAAGCGGTGTCTTTCAACCAGGTCCAAGTCCTTGCCAAGAGCGGGGCGGTGACCACGACCTACGTGAAGCCGGCCGGGGCGGCGCAAAAGCCCAAGGCCAGGTCATTGCCCAGCGAGAGGCCCAAATAGCGCATAGTGAGGCCGAAGCACAGGCCGCCCACTCCCCAGGCAGCCCCGAACAGATAGCACCACCCCAGGCTCGAGCGCGGAGCTCCGCGTA
>CAYYBU010000084.1:0-4853 GCA_964469945.1 uncultured Planctomycetaceae bacterium | reverse complement strand
GCCCAAGGCGTTTGCGCTCACCAAGCTGGCCACGACGACCCCGGCGTTGAAGACGGCGCCGCTGGTCAGCAGTGCCGCGAAGACCACCCCCGCCATCCTGGGCGCGGCGGTCATGGCCGCACAAAACAGCAAGAAACAACTCTCGACCCAGGCCGTCGATGCGGTCATGACGAGCTACGCCAAATAACGAGCTACACCCAGTAAAATCGCGCGGGACCGATCCCGCGAACGTTTGCAGCAGAGGGAGACACGTTGATGGGGACCAAGAGTCTATTCGGCCGTCGTTCGGCCGCCAAGCCGGCGCACTCGCGTCGCGGCAAGCGCGGCGCGCAGAAGCCGGCTTTCGCCGCTCGGTCGTTGCGGATCGAACGCTTCGAGGACCGCTTGCTGCTGAGCATCAGCACGACGCCGGCGCTCGAGTCGGCGCTCTACAGTCAGGCCGCCCTGGTGGGTGCGCCGCAAGTGCTCTCGGTGATTCCCAACACGGGCAGCATCATTTCCAACGGCGCCGTGCTGCAGAGCGCCCCGCAGCAACTTACGATCCAATTCAACGCCGGGGAAAAAATCAGCCCCGCCACCTTGGGCGCGATCACGCTGAGCCGCACCGACGCCGCCGGCACCACCACCACCGTGGGCCTGGGCTATGTGGGCGTCAACGACGCCCCCAACCAGAACCAAGTGGTCGTGCGCTTCGACAGCACGCTGCTGAGCGGCACGTACACGCTCAACGTGGCGACCACGCTGAAGGACAGCAACGGCAACGCGCTGAGTTCGGCCTATGCCTTGACGTTCACGCTGGATCTGGGCGCCATGGTCTCCTCGGTGGTCCCGCAGCCGGTGACGCGCAGCATCAGCGGCCAGTTGCAGCAGAACCTCAAGGAGATCGACGTCTACTTCACCGATCCGCTGGACCCCGTTTCGGCGCAGAATCCGCAGCTCTATCAGGTGATCGCCACCAATCAGACGGCCGACACCAACGATCAGGGGACGCCGGTCAATCCGGTTTCCGTGACCTACAACGCGGCCAAGAACGAGGCCGTGCTGCTGTTCGCGCAGAACCTGAACACCCTAGTGCAGCCGACGGGGACGAACTCGTTGCGGTTGCGGATCGGCGACTTCAACGAGCCGATCACGACGACCACGATCGCGGCCGCCGAAGGCGAGGCGGGCACCAGCTATGCCGAGGCGATGCAATTGTCCAGCACCGCGTTCGGCTCGGGACCGCAGAGCGTGGCGATTTCGAACCAGATCGAGGCCACCTCGTACGATTTGCAGTGGCCCGGCGGCCCCACGGATCCGGGCGACCGCAACTTGCCCGCCGAGCCCGACGTGGCCATCGAAGCGCACTTCATGGGCGCCAGCGGCGAGAGCACGCTGGGCATCCCCACCTACACCTATTATTTCCCCGTGACCTACGGCGTGGATGCCAACGGCAATCCGGTCCGCAACCTGATCACACCGGCGCAGGAGCAGCGCACGCGCGAGATCTTCGAGCTGTACTCCTACTATTTCGGCGTGCAATTCGAGGAAGCGGCGCCGGGACAAACCGGCGACATCGGCGTCTGCACCGGAAACCTCTTCCCCATGGGCGGAACGTCGGGCCCCGGCGGGGTTCTGGGCATGGGCGGCGGCGGCCTGGCCGTCATGGACGGCGCCGAGAATTGGGGCACCAGCCCGTTCGGCGGCGAGTGGCAGCAGGTGGCCATGCACGAGATCATGCACTGCCTGGGCTTCGGCCATAGTTTCGAGCTGCCCGCCGACCAGATCATGGGCGACGACGGTGCGCAAGGCACCAGCGAACTGACGCTCCCCGGCCTGGGCGACTTGGACACGGCCCTGAACATGTTCCGGCCGCAGAGCACCGACATCGACATGTACCAGTTCACCGTCAGCACGCCGGGGACCTTCAGCGCCGAGACCTTCGCGCAGCGGCTCAGCGATCCCAGCCTGCTGAACACGGAGTTGCGGTTGTTCACCAAGAACGCCGACGGCACCTACAGCGTCGTGGCGCAGAACGACGACTATTTCAGCAACGACTCCTATATCGACCTGCAGTTGCAGCCCGGCACGTACTACGTGGGCGTCAGCGCCAGCGGCAACGACCAATACAATCCCCTCCTGCCCGACAGCGGCATGGGCGGGACGACGCAGGGGACTTACGAGCTACGGCTGAATTTCACCCCCTTGACCACCGGTCCGGCCACGGCGCTGGCCGACGGCGACATCGTCTTGAGCGGCCAGAACATCACGCTGAAGACGGGCAATACGCCCTTCGCGCCGGGACAGGTCCTGGGGCAGACGGCGATCACGGACATCGACGCCACGCACGTGCCCAGCGTGGCGACGCTCAACGGTGAAACCTTCCAGATCACCGCCGGCACGAGCAAATTCACCTTCCAGTTCGTCGACACCAGCCAGTCCCAGACGGCGCAGTCGGGCAACATGGCGATTTACTTCAATTCGACGACCGACGACCTCGACACCGTCCGCGCCGACATGGTCGCCACCATCAACAGCGTGGTCACGCACCTGGTCGGTCCCACGGGCACGCTCTTCGACGGCGATGCCGACGGCACGCCGGGCGGCACCTACAACTATTGGTTCAATGTCACCGGGGCGGGCGATAACACGCTGTTCGTCGATAAGTCCGGCACTGGCGCGCAGGACGGCTCGCTGGCCCATCCCTATCAGACCATCAGCGCGGCCCTGGCGGCTGCCGCCGTCGACGCCCAGGCCGGCCACCACGACATCGTGCGGATCGAAGGCAACGCCGGCGGCATGGCCCTGATCGACGCCAACGGCAACGACATCAACGGCAACGACCTGGCCGACCAGGAGACGTTCTCCGTCAGCGACGGCACGATCAGCGTCACCTTCGAGTTCATCAATGCGACGCTTTCTCCGCTGACGGCGGTGACGCCCGGCGACGTGGCCGTGAACTTCACGCCGGCCGTCAACGCCACGCCGGCCGAGACCGCCGCCGCGCTGGCGACGGCAATTGTCGCCGCCATCAACAATCCCGTCTACCACGACGCCCAGGGGAACCAGCACATCTATGCGCTCGCCGTGAAGGCCAGCGTTGCTGCGAACGATTCTCGCCAGATCGTCTTGAGCCCGGTCGTCGTCAACGGGGTGTCCTCGTTGCCGGAGTGGAATCCCGGCAGCACGCCGCTGGGCTATTCGCCGCAAAGCACGCTGGCTTACGAGATCGGCACCGGCATCCAGGGCAACACCCTGGCCGACGGCGCCACGATGGATGTCCCCAAGAATACGACGGTCATGATCGACGCCGGGGCGGTGCTCAAATTGCGGCAGGCGAACATCGAGGTGGGCAGCACGCAGATCGGCATTGATCGCAGCGGCGGCGTCCTGCAGGTGCTGGGCACGCCCGAGGACTCGGTGTATTTCACCTCCTACCAGGATACGACGATCGGCAAGAACGACAATCCCTTGGGCACCGCGGCCCATCCGCCCCTCCCCGGCGACTGGGGCGGCTTGGTGTTCGAAAGCGATTTGGACGACGCCTACGACGCGGCCAATCCCGGCTCGCTGCGGACCAACTACGAGCAAGAGGGCATTTTCCTCAATTACGTCAACCACGCCGTGATCACCTACGGCGGCGGTGCGCTGTTGGTGAACTCCGTCCGCACCGTCTTCGACCCGATTTACATGACCGAGACGCGGGTCACGGCCACCTACAATACCATCAGCAAGAGCGCCGATGCCGCCATGTCGGCCGACCCCAACAGCTTCGAACTGTCGTTTTTCGAGGGTGAACCGGGCGTCGGGAACGGCGACGCCTACACGGCCGACTACGACCGCGCGGGCCCCGACCTGGAGGCCAACCTGCTGGTGAACAACAGCATCAACGGCCTGCTGGTGCGGATCGCCACCAGTGCCGGCGAGGCGCTGACCCAGTTGACCGTTTCCGCCTGCTTCACCGCGCAAAATCTGGTGTACGTCGTCCCCGAGAATCTCGAGATCGCCGGCAATCCGGGCGGCCCGGTCATCGAAGCGGAGAGCAGCAGCCCGCTCATCCAAGCCGGGCCGGAGCAGATCGGGGCCGTGGGCGGCAACTCGATCACCGACGGCGATACCTTTACGATCAGCGCCGGCGGCAACACCAAACAGTACGAATTCGACGGCGTGTCATTTTCGATCGAGGATGGCACGCAATTCGCCGACGGCGACACCTTGACGATCACCGACACTGCCAACCCGGCGAACGATTGGGTCTTCACCTTCGGCACCGCCGCGGCGGCCGCGGCCAATCCCCTGATTATCCCCTTCCTGTCGAGCGACGATCCGGGCACGATCGCGGCGCCCATCGCCCAGACCATCGATGCCTATCACGTGGCGAACCCGACGACCTTTACCATTCAAGCCACCGCCTTGCCATACACCAGCGGCGGCGGCGACACCGCGCAGGCCGTGCCGGCCACGGTGGCCTTGCTGGCCGGTAGCATCGACGGCGTCACTTACCAAGGTCCCACCGCGACGCAAGTCTTCACCTTCACGCCCGTGGGCGCCACGACGGGCCTGGTGGTCGTGGGTACCGAGGGAGTGCGGCCTACCTCGGTCCGCATTCCCTACAGCGCGGCCGCCACGCCCGAGGATGTGGCCTTGGACATCGCCGCGGCCATTAACGCGGACGGCACGTTCTCGGCCAGCGCGGCGGGCGAATTGGTCACCGTCAACACCACCGGCGCCGTGGTGGGCGGGCTGGTCGTGGCCGAGGCCCGCTTGCACGCCAATCTGGTGATCGATCCCGGCGTGGTGGTGAAGTTGATCGGCTCGCGGATCGAGACGCAGTTCGGCGCCGAGTTGATCGCCGAAGGCACCGCCGCCAATCC
>CAYYBU010000083.1:1167-8199 GCA_964469945.1 uncultured Planctomycetaceae bacterium | reverse complement strand
AACTGTCGCTCTTTGGATCGGTTCTCCGAGACGACTTCGGCCCGGAGAGCGACGTTGACGTTCTGGTTTCCTTTGTCGATGACGCGCCCTGGAGTCTCTGGGACCTCACCGCCATGGGCGACGAGTTGGCCGCGATAATCGGACGCCGTGTTGACTTGGTAGAGAAGGAAGGGTTGCGGAACCCGTTTCGCCGTCATACGATCTTGGGAACCAGAAAGGTCATCTATGACGGCCGAGAGGGATGACAACTCCTACCTATGGGACATGCTCACGGCGGCTTGCGCCGTCGAGACGTTTGTTGCGGGCCGTACGGTTGCCGATTACCTGAACGACCTGATGCTGCGTAGCGCCGTGGAGCGGCAAATCGAGATTATCGGAGAGGCTGCACGGCACATTTCGGCAGATTTCCAGGTTGCGCACATTGATATTCCCTGGCGGCCGATCCAAGCACAACGTCATGTTCTGGCCCACGACTACGGTGAGATCAGGTACGAGCGAATCTGGCGCGTGGCCACGGTGCATATCCCGGCGCTGATTCGGCAATTGGAGCCGCTGCTGCCATCTCCCCCGGACGAGGCCGACAACTCTCCACCGTCGCCTTAGCCCTAGAAGAGAACGGCCCATGCCGCCGGAGACAATTCCCCGTCGATCCTGGACCGCCATCTACACGCGGCAGTCACGCTCATCGCCGGGCGATTTCTCCTCGTGCGAAGCTCAGCTTTCCGCCTGCTTGAACTTCGTGATGGCTCGCCTTGGCGACGGTTGGGTCT
This sequence comes from uncultured Planctomycetaceae bacterium, assembly GCA_964469945.1. GTDB lineage: Bacteria > Planctomycetota > Planctomycetia > Pirellulales > Thermoguttaceae > CAYYBU01. The sequence continues at coordinate 7,429 of CAYYBU010000083.1, read as the reverse complement.
GGAATGGCAAGCGGTATGACGATGAAGGCCAGTCCGGCGATACTCTCGATCGTCCCGGGCTGCAACGACTGCTGGCGGACATTCGCGCGGGGGAGATCGGCCGTGTCGTCGTCCATCGCCTGGACCGGCTCTCCCGCCGAATCGTCGACTGTGCCGCCCTGCTTCAGGAATTCAAAGATCGCCAGGTGCCGCTCACGATTGTCGCCCAGCCGGACCTCAGTGTCGGCGCCCAGCAGACGCTCATGCTGAACCTGATGGCGCTGTTCGCCGAGTTTGAGCAGGAGATGACTCGCGAGCGGTTGGCCGAGACGCGTGCAGCCATGAAACGGCATGGGCTTCGAGTGGCTGGGATCGTGCCGTACGGCTATACGGCCGATCCCGTGAGCAAGCAACTCCAGCCTGATCCCAGGGAGGCCAGACGTGTTCAAGCGATGTTCCGCATGGCATCTGAAGGAAAGACGCCGCGGGAGATTGCCGCCACAGTCACTCGCCGCGGCTGGCGCACCAAAGAGCGTGTCTCGAAAACCGGTAATCGCACGGGTGGCGGCCGCTGGACGCCCCGACAGATTCTCGCCACGCTGTGCAACCCCGTCTATGTCGGGTTGATCCGTGATGGCGAACGCACCCGTCCTGGTAGCCACAAGGCGATCGTTACCGTGGACTTGTTTCAGCAAGTTGCAGCGGCTATTGCGTCGCGCCGATCGCGTGCGCCTGGCCGTCAGAAGCCAAGAACGTCTTGGCCATTGCGGGGGTTGCTCAAGTGCGGACAATGCGGCCGGCCGATGAGCCCCAGCCGATCCGGACACAAGAATTTCATCTACCGCTATTACCGCTGCCGATCCTACGCTGGCGGTCGTCCGCCCTGTCGGAGCGTGTGCGTGCCGGCGTTTGAAATAGAAAAATATGTCTTGAATGCTCTGGGCGATCCCGCACTTGGGCGTACCGAGGCCAATGACGCCCTCGACGCTGATCACCAGCGGCAAATCGTGGCGAACCATTGGGCAATGCTCGACGACCGGGCTAGACAAGAATTACTACGCCTATTGGTGCGGGAAGTTGTCTTCCACAAGCGTCGCGGCACGATTTCCATCACCCTGGACCCCGAGGCGGTGGGGCGATTGTGCCAAGAAGCCGCCCCAGGCGAGTCGTCCCGCGCGCAACGGCGCACCTAGAAAGTGCGAAAGACGCGTTTCGTATCTTATTGTCATGAAACCACTTAAGAAATCAGCCGTTAACATGCCAGTCTATGCTGAGCCAGGGCCATTTTGACCTTTCTGCATACCGCGCTTCACCAACGTCGTCAAGATACGCACAAAGGTTCAAATTACGTCGTGACCGCGATACGCCGTCCCAAATCTACCCACAGCCCCCTCCAGGCTCACTCTAAACATCTACCTATACCATATTTCTAGGGGGTGTGTCAAGCCTTTATTGAGCAATCCTCTCGTATCTATGGTAAAATCCAGGCCCTTGATTTTTCTCCGGAGCTACCAGCCATGCCACACGACACCTTGAAAAGCAGCACAATTGGGCTGGGCGACGTGTCGTGACCAACACCTCCCTAATGCTACGCTACAGGCTCCCCAAGCAACTCCTCTGCTTGACCACGGGCGGCCCGCGATCCTGGCCTTGACAGCTGGCGTGGTTTTCAGCGTCACGTGGACCCGGCAAAAACTGTAGTAGAAGAGCAGGGCTCGGTGGCATTCAGGGTATTCCATCTGAGCCAATCGCCACAAAAGCGATGCACCATCCGTTGGGGTGGTCACACGCCAGTCGCGTGACGGGTTTTCCTTGGTCATCTGCCCTCACGCTTTGCGCAACTGGATTCTTCGTATTCTCGAGCAATTGTCGCGGGCAAGAAACATCTGTCCTCGCGCCTTGCCAGGACCATGATTTGAGCGTAGTCTAGATTGATATTGATATTGTTAGTTACTAGGGGTGGAGGATTGTATTCCCCGCCGCTAGTTCGTGAGATAGACCGCTACCCACCCACCCAGTTTCCAGAGGACCTGACCCCATGGCACGATCGCTTCTTTTTCTTGTCTCCGCATGCGGAGTTTTTGCCGTTTATGCCCTGTTGGGCAGCACGCCGGCGTCGGCGGAGCCGCTGGGCGTCGATACCATGGCGGCCCCGCCCGTCAAGCCTACCCCCGAGGCGCCGAAGGTTACAGAGTTCGAGGAGGCCCTCAAGGCATTCAACAGCCGCGACATCGACGGGGCGACGAGGTGGCTGGAGAAAGCGGTGAAGAATCACCCCGAGTTGTCGCTGTCGCCGGCGCATATTCTGTTGGCGCAGTTGTTCGCCCGCGCCAACCAGCCAGCCGCCTTGCGCACCGCCCTGGAAAAAGCGGTCATCAACAGCCCGAGCGATCCGGAGGCCTACGTGATCATGGGCGATTTCGCTTTGCAAGATCACCGCGTCACGGAAGCCGACTTGCTCTATGGCAAGGGCAACGAACTGTTGCAGACGTTCACCAAGAGCGCCGAGCGGAAGAAGGCCTTGGAGCCGCGCACGCTCAGCGGACTGGCCTCCGTGGCCGAGGCCCGCGAAGATTGGCCGCTGGCGGAGAAAGACCTCAAAGCCCTGCTGGTGCTGAATCCCAAAGACACCATGGTCTTGCAACGGCTGGGCCGCGCCCGCTTCCAGCAACTCGATGCCACCGACTGCCTGAAGAGGCTGCGGGAGGCCTACGAATTGGACAAGAAGAACGTGCTCACGCCGGAAGCGACGTTGGCGCGGTTCTACGAGCAACTCGGCGGCGTCAAGAATCACAAGGAGGCGGTCAAGTGGATGAACATCGCCCTGGATAAGGCGCCGGAGGATTTGCAGACGCGGTTGTTCGTGGCGCGGTGGGCGATGGAGACCGGACAGGTGGACGAGGCCCGCAAGCACGCCGAAAAGGCCCTGCAGATCGACCCGAAGTCGCTCGACGCCAAGGTGCTCCGCGGCATCGTGGCCCTCTTCCAGAAGAAGTATGAAGCGGCGGAGGCCGATTTCGCGGCCGTCCACGACCTGGCGCCCGCCAACTTCGTCGCCAGCAACAACCTGGCCCTGGCGCTGTGCGAGGAGAAGGACGACCTGAAGAAGAGCCGCGCCTTGCAATTCGCCGAAATCAATGCACGGCAGTTTCCCAAGATGGTCGAGGCCGCCTCGACCTACGGTTGGGTGCTGTACCGCTTGGGAAAAGCGGATGAGGCCGAGCAGGCCCTGCGTACCGCCGCCTCCTCGGGCAGTCTGACTCCCGACACGGCCTATTACCTGGCGCAGGTTTTCTCCGATCACAAGGAACTTGCGCGGAAGAAAGAGGCCAAGGCGATGCTGATGGCGATTCTGAAAGAGAAACGCCCCTTCTCGATGCGTCCCGAGGCCGAGAAACTGCTGGAGACGCTCAACAAGGAACTCCCCGACGACAAGTAGTCCGCGCCCTCGCACGCGGTGCGGTTGCGACTGACTAGGCGGCGGGACGACCGAAAGGAAGTCCCGCCGCTGGCGTTTCTTGGCAGCGGGAAGTAAGGGGACAGGTCCATGTTTTCAGACCAAGTCATCCGTGCAAATCAGGCTCAAGGACCGAAAAATGGACCAGTCCCCCTCCGCCCCGTGAACGGTTACGCTTGTGAATTCTTCACTTTCGGAGACGGCGGGGCCGAAAACGGGCACCACCCTTGTGTTGTATATTCATGCAGTCACAATGGTTGTTTTCGGCATTTCCCGCGCCCCCGTGGCCGGTCATTTTGACGCGCCCGCGGCGCTTTGCAACGGTTGTAGGACGGGGAGGGTGTCCGGACCTTTCCGCCGCGTCGAATCCCTCGATAACGATTGAAGTTGGGAAGAATAAACAGCCGGGGTCAAACCTTGACACTGGCTCATACCGCGAATATCATCAGAGGTATGAGCATCTGGAACAAAGTCCTGCTTGTCTTTATTGGACTGGGCGCCATCGCCTTCAGCTATTTGGCGATCCGTGCGCTGAAGACGCAGCAGTATTGGGAAGCCGAGGTTCGCGAATTTCAAGTGAAGCTCGACGCCAAGTTGGCGGCCAACCGCAAGCTCGTTGAAGCGGCCAAGCTCGACAACGGCAACTTGGGCACCGCGCAGGCCAAACGCGAGTTGTATCGCGTGCTGCTGGGCCGCGGGCGGGTGTGGAACAATTGTGCGCACGTGGTGAATCCGCAAACCGGCGGCGTCACGCTGACCACCGACATGCCGATTCCCAACGGCATCTCCGCCGCGATGATCGTGTACGTCATGGAAGAGGAAGACGTGCAGAAGGGCGGCCGCTACCTGGGCGAGTTCAAGGTCGAAGGCGTGGCCGAAAAGCGGGTGGCCCTGATGCCGACGCGGAAGCTGGACGCGGACCAATCGCAGCGGCTGAGCCGGAGCAAGAGTCCCTGGACGTTGTACGAGATCATGCCCATCGACAAGCACGAGACGTTCGTCGACATGGAGAAGGACGAGCGGAAGGGCCTTTTGCCGAAGGACAGCCTGCCCGAATACGACAAGGACGGCAAAGACGCCGTGGCCGGCGAGGATCCGCATCGCGTCGATGGCAAGGGCAAGTACGTGCGGCTGCTGCGCGACTACGATGCCATTTTCAAGTATTACTATCTGCAGCGCGCCTTGTATGCCGATCTGTACGAGGCGGCCGACCGCGACCGGCAGTACATGGAAGAGACCCTGGCCGACGCCAAAGTGCAAGAGGCGTTCCACGAGAAAGAACTGGCCGACCTGAAGGTCGATCGGAAGCGGGCCCTCTGGGAAAAGCAGAACGCGGCCTATCATCTGTCGGCCTTGCGGCAGAAGCTGGCCGCCATCGAGGCCGACGTGGTGCGGGTCCTGGAAGACAATTTGAACAAGGCCAAGGAAATCGCCGATTCCCAGTTGGAGGCCGCGCGGCGCGTCGATGAGCGGACGCGCACCATCGCCCGGCGCGGCTTGGGAGCGAACTGAGGTTAGGGGTGCGAGCGGAGTGGGTATCTACGACCGCGACTATTATCGCCACGAGCGTGCCGGATTTTCGCTCGGTGGACCACGTACCGCCATCCTCACTCTGATCCTCGCCAACGTGGCGGTCTATCTGCTCGACGGGCTGTTCTGCGCCAGCACGCACCGCCTCGACGCCATCCTCTCCGCCCGCGTCGGCACGCTCACCCATCCGTACCTGTGGTGGCAGTTCATCACCTGCGGCTTCGTTCACGACCCCAACAGTTTCAACCATATCCTCTTCAACATGCTGGGGTTGTGGTTCCTCGGCCGCGATGTCGAGGAGCTCTACGGCCGGGCGGAGTTCGTGCGGCTGTACCTGGTGCTGCTGCTGGTGGGCAGCGTGGCGTGGGCCGTGATCGGCAAGCTGCGTGGCCTGCCCGATACCGTGGACCTCACCGTCTTCGGCGCGGATCCGACGCTCCTGGGCGCCTCCGGCGCGGTGACCGGGGTCGTGTTGCTGTATGCCCTGAATTTTCCCCGCCGCATGATCCTCTTCATGTTCGTGCTCCCCATGCCGGCCTGGGTGATGGGCGTACTGCTGGTGCTGATGAACGTCCTCGGCGGCACGGGCGTGGCGGGCGACGGGAACGTGGCCTACAGCGTTCACCTGGCCGGCGCGGCGCTGGCATTTTTGTATTTTCGGCAACACTGGAATTTCGGCCGCCTGCTGGAGGGCCGTTTTTCCTGGTTGCGGTTCCGCCGGCGGCCGCGGCTGCGCGTCCACGAGCCGCCGCCGCAGCCGCCGCGGCGAAAGCAAAGCGAGATCCGCGAGGAAGAGGTCGACCGCATCCTGGAAAAGATCCATCGCGAGGGCGAGAGCAGCTTGACGCGCAAGGAACGCCACTTCATGGAAACCGCCAGCCGCGAGTATCAGAAACGCCGCCGCAGCGAAGGGCCCGTCAACGAATAGATTGTAGGGGGCCTGATTCACCAAGGAGGAGCTTGATCCATGGGGTCTCGTATCGTCATCGTCGGGGTGTTGTTGGCACTGGCCGGCCTGGGGCTGTGGGTGGTCGTGGCCAATTCGCATGTCCCCGCGGCTGCGGGCGGCGGCGAAGCGGCTGAAGCCGGTGCGCTCGCCGCGGGCGGCAGCGGCGGCCCGCAAAAGCTCACCCTCGGCGGCGTCAAGCCGGCGGCCGACGACACGCTCATCCTGGCCTACGGCGACGACCCCGACACGGTCAATCCGATTACCGCCAGCGACACGGCCAGCGAGGCCTTTCAGCGCGAGGTCTACGAGAACCTGGCCGACGAGGATTATGCCAATCCGGACAAGTT
>CAYYBU010000083.1:0-1157 GCA_964469945.1 uncultured Planctomycetaceae bacterium | reverse complement strand
CCCCGCGCTGGCCACCCGTTGGGAGTTCGACGAGAAGACGCTGGAGTTTACCATCCACTTGCGCAAGGGGGTGAAGTGGCACGCCATCCAGTTGCCCAACGGCGACCTGTTGCCGCCGCGCGAATTCACCAGCCGCGACGTGAAGTTTACTTTCGACTGCGTGCTCAACAAGAACATCGACGCCGCCAGCATCCGCAGCTACTTCGAGGACCCCGACGCGAAGGACGAGTCGCAGCGCTACAAGATCCGCGTTTCCGTGGTGGACGACTACACGGTGAAGATCCGCTGGACGAAGCCCTATTTTCTCGCCCGCGAGTTCACGCTCTCGGGGGTGCCCATGATTCCGCGGCACGTCTTTTCGGTGGACGAGACGGGCGAGCCCATCTCGGCCGATTTCTCCTCGAAGGAATTTGCCGACGGCTTCAACAACCACTGGGCCAACAAGACGATGTGCGGCACCGGGCCGCTGCGCTTCAAAAAATGGGAGCGCAACGAGCGGCTGGTGCTGGAGCGGAACCCGGACTACTGGGGCAAGCCCTTCTACTTCAGCCGGCTGATCTTCCGCTGCATTCCCAACTCCAACACCATGACGCAGCAGGTCCTGCAGAACGATCTGGACATGGCGCAGATCGCGCAGAAGGACCAGTACTTGCAGTGCAAGAAGAAGCCCACCGTGCTGGAAGGGAAAGTGAAACTGATCGAGTACGACTACCCCGGCTACCGCTACATCGGCTACAACATGAAGCGCGATTTGTTCAAGGACAAGCGAGTGCGGCAGGCCATGTCGCATGCCGTGCCGGTCCAGCAGATCATCGACAGCGTGCTGATGAAGCTGGCCGTGCCGATTTCCGGGCCCTTCATGCCGGGCAGCCGCGCCTGCGATCCGGCCTTGAAGCCGATGCAGTTCGACCTGGAGGCCGCCGCCCGGCTGTTGGACGAGGCCGGCTGGAAGGAGGGCGAAAACGGCGTCCGCGAGAAGGTCATTCACGGCCGCACGGTCCGCGCCGGTTTCGAGTTGCTGATTTACGCCGACGCCCCCATGTACCGCACCATCGCCGAGATCATCAAGGAGAACTGTCGCAAGATCGGCGTCGAGGTGACTATCACGCCGGCCAAATGGGCGCTGCTGTTGCAGAAGCTCAACAAGAAGGAATTCG
>CAYYBU010000082.1:0-8205 GCA_964469945.1 uncultured Planctomycetaceae bacterium | reverse complement strand
AGCAATAGCGCGTCGTGCTCCCCGCCCGGCAGGCATATTCCCACTGCGCCTCCGTCGGCAAACGGAACTTTCCGCCGCCCACCTTCGCACTGAGCTTCTCCAAAAACTGCTGGCAGTCGTCCCAACTGACCTGTTCCACCGGGTTCTTCGGTCCCTTGAACTGGCTCGGATTGTTACCCATAACGGCCTGCCACTGCTCCTGCATCACCAGATACTTGCCCAGGTAGAACGGCTTGCTGATCCGCACCCGGTGTTGCGGCTGCTCGCCGATCTGGCCATCCTTGTCCGCGTCGGGCGAGCCCATCAGGAACTCGCCGGCGGGAATCAGGACCATCTCCAGCTTCACGCCGTTGCCGAGGTCCACGGAGGTTTCTTTGCCCGCCAATGTGGCAGGGGGAGGGACAGGGATTGGTCGCGTCACGGTGACGATGAAACTGGTCCGGGTCGTTTGACCCTCCCGGCCGGTGGCGGAAACGCTGATTTCCTGCTGCCCCGCAGGCTCGGCGAGGGGCGGCGTCCACGTAAACACGCCCGACTGCGCGTCGATGGTCGCCCCCGGCGGGGGCTTCGGACCAAGGCTATAGCTTACCTTCCCTTGCCAGGCGGCGGCGTTTTCCAGGGCCGCGGTCAATTGCAACGGCTTTCCGACTTCGACGCTCTGCGGGCCGACGGGCCGCAGCTTCAGTTCCGCCGCCGGAACTTGGGAGGCACGGAAGCCCAGGTCGTGGATGCGGGGCGCGGGCCCGCGGTAGTCGCGATGCGCAGACTCGCAGAACCCGGCGAAGATGATCCAGCTACCGCCGCGAAGCACGCGGAACGAGCCCGTTGCAGGCCCCGCCGGATCGTCCATGGGTGACGTAGCGTAATATCCGCCACCATACCAATCCTGACACCACTCCCATACGTTCCCGTGCATATCATACAACCCCCAAGCGTTCGGCTTCTTCTCGCCCACCGGGTGCGTCGTGTTGCCCGAGTTCGCATTATACCACCCATACTCGCCCAGCCCTGACTCCTCGTCGCCAAAGCAATAGCGCGTCGTGCTTCCCGCCCGGCAGGCATATTCCCACTGCGCTTCGCTGGGCAACTGGAACTTGCCTCTGCCAGGGCCCGACTTCGCGTTCAACTTGTTGAAAAACTGCTGGCAATCGTCCCAACTGACATTTTCCACCGGGTTCTGCGGACCCTTGAAGTAGCTTGGGTTGCTACCCATCGCCGCTTCCCACTGCTCCTGCGTCACAAAATACTTGCCCAAGTAGAAGGGCCGCGTGATCCGAACCCGGTGCTGCTGCTCATTGCCGCTGTTGCCGGGTGTCCCCATCAGGAACTCGCCCGCAGGAATCAGCACCATTTCCAACTTTACGCCGTTGCCCAGGTCCACGGCGATTCCCTTGTCCGCCAATGCGGCAGGCGGATGAACAGGGATTGGCCGCGTCACGGTGACGATGAAACTGGTCTGGGTCGTTTGACCCTCCCGGCCGGTGGCGGAAACGCTGATTTCCTGTTGCCCCGCAGCTTGATCCTGCGGCGGCGTCCAGGAAAAACGGCCCGACTCCGGGTCGATCCTCGCGCCCGGAAAAGCCAGGCTGGCAATGGCGTAGCGGACCTTCCCCTGCCAGGCGTCAGGGTTTTCCAGTGTCACGGCCAGTTGCAACGGCTTTCCCGCTTCCACCGTCTGCGCAGGAACGGGCTTGAGCTTCAAGGGCGGCATCGGTCTGAGCACATTCACGACAAAACTCGTCTCATCCCTGCGTCCGTCCGCGCCGGTGGCCAAGACCGTTACCTTATGCTTGTCCGCGGCTTGGTCCTCAATCGGCGTCCAGGCGAAGATCCCCGTTGAGGCGTCGATGCCCATGCCCAGCGGGGTCGGGGAACCGAGGCTATAGCGCACCTTTCCTTTCCAAACCTCCGCGTTCTCCATCGCCATGCCGACGCTAAGCGGCTTTCCCGCCTCGACGGTCTGCGGTTCGACAGGCTTGAGCTTAAAGGAAACGGGCGCTGTCACAGTGACCATGAGCGTGGTTTCGTCGTGACGGCCGTCGGACGTCTCAGCGGAGACGGTGAAATCATACTTGCCCGCGGCTTGGTCCAGCGGCGGCGTCCATGCCAGTTCGCCCGTTTGTGAGTCGATGGTCGTGCCAGCCGGGTGTTGCGGACCGAGGCTATAACGCACCTTCCCCTTCCAGGCTTCGGAGTTCTCCACCGTCGCCCTCGCCTTCAAGGAATTGCCCGCCTCGATGGTCCGTGCAGCGATCAGTTGCAGTTTCCATGGCGGGGGTGAAGGCGTCAACGCCAATATCCCGGCCCACACCGCCGCAAGGAGCAGCAACGGAAGTGCCACCCAGAGAAAATAGCGGAGAACGTCGTTTTCCTCGCCGACAAGACGGCGGAGAACCGTGTCAAACCCGCGGGCCGCGGCGGCGAAGCCACGCAAGAGCGATCTTCCCACGGCACCGGCGCGACTGGGCAACGGCGGGGTTGCCGGCACGGTACCCGCGGCGGTCGCCGGGCGCGTGTCGGTCGTGGGCGGCTCGGGCACAGTCTCGGCGATAATAAGCGGAGGCTCTGCGGCGGGGGCCGATCCGCCAATAGGTTGGATGGCGGGCACCTGCGCCGACGCTGCCAACAGCGCGGCCGCCTCCCGCTCCTCGCCCCGCGTCAGCGGCACGGCCTGGCCGCCGTCGACCACCTGATGCAGCCAGGGCACTTCTTCCAGGCGCTGGCCGCAGGCCAACGCCAGGCGGCCGACCAGGGCGTGGACGTCTCGATCCGCCGACTCCCAGAAGGCTCGCAACGCAGGGGAGCGGCCCGGGGCGGTGAAGTCGCTTTCGCGGAAGAGCAGATTGTCGCCGTTGTTGAACTGCCGCCAAGATTCGCGCTGACCGACGCTCAGGCAGCGGACCGACGTGTAAATCACCAGGTGGGAGAAGCGGTCCAGTTCGCCGTTGTAGGTTCCCTCCCGGAGCCGTTGCGGGTGTTGGTAGGCCGGATGCCCCAACTCGGCCGAGCGCGTTCCGGCCAGGCTGGGAACGTACATCCCGTCGTAGTCGATCAAGCGCAAGGCCAAAGCCCCGTGATCCTGCGGCACCAGCAGCACGTTTCCGTGCTGCAAGTCGGCGTGCGCCATCTTCGCCTCGCGGAGCCGCACGGCGAGCTTCACCCAAAGCTCCAGGAGCATCTTCAGGTTCCGCGGCCCCTGGAGGTGCTCTTCGACGAACTGGTTGAGTCTGAGTCCTTCCACCCAGCGCATCTTCAACGCCGGAAACCAATGGCCGCGGACGCAGACCCCCTGCGCCAGGTAGCGGAAATCGACGGTGAAGGGGAGCCGGGCCTGGTCCAGGTGAGCGGCGATTTGCCGGTAACGCTCCTGGAGACCGGGGACCTCGCGGGTAAAACACTTCAGCGCCCAATCGTTGCCGGTGGCCGGACAATGGATGCGAAACACGGCGGCGAAGTTGCCCGACCAAAGCATGGCCTTACGGCGGGAATTCAGCAGCGGTTGCCCGAGACGCAGCTCGTCGTCGGCAACCATCTCCGGGAACTTCGCAATCGCCTGACGGTAATCGTCGGCGTTTGGCCAAAAGGGGTAGGAGGACATATTGGTTCCTCGCAGGCGGGACGCCTGCACCACAACTTAGGGTTCGATCGCCAACAGGGTCACGTCGTCGTTCTTCAACTGCCGCGAGTCGCGGAGTCGCTGGATCCACTCGGCGAATAGGCCGCCCTCACCCCCGGCCCAGCCTGCGGCAGCGGGGAGCGTCGGGCGGGCCAGCAGCGGCTCCAGCTCGCTCCAAGGACTGCCGCCGCTTTCCTGCGCGGAAAGGCACCATTGGGCCAGTGCGTCGGTCATCGCCCACAGGCGGTCGCCTGGCTGCCCGAAGCCATCGGCCCAAAACATCTGCCGCTGCCGCACCTCATCTGCCGGCATCCGCGAGCCGACGAGGTGCGGCTGATTGCCGAACTGGAGCGGGCTTTGCAGCGGAAACGCGTGCAAGAGCACTCCGGCGCGAGTATGCATGAGGCAGGTGTCGCCCACCGCGACCGCCTGCCAGCGGCAGCAACCTGCCCTCGCCCCCGGCTCCTCTCCGGCAAGCGGGAGAGGGGAGTTTTCCAGCACGATACCCAAGAACGTGGCGAACGCGCCCTGGCGGACGCCGCGCTCGGCCGAGGGGCGCAGGACGCGGCCCCTGGCGTCAGCATCCCACTGCGATTGCGCCGCCGCCAGCGAGCCGCACCACTGGTCGGGGCGGGGGCCGCCGTTTTGGACGAAGGCGCGGACCAGAATTGCCGCCCACAACCGCGAGAAACACCCCTCCGAGGCGCCGTCGGCCACCGCATAACGGCCGGCGCCGTCGTCCGCGGCGCAGGCGTCTTCGCATTGTGCCGGGTCGTTGCCCCTGCGGACCAGCGAAAACATTTGCGAACGCGGCGCCATGTCCGTCATCCATCATCGCCAGTTCACGTTCTTGCCCACCCGGGTGCCGATGTCCAGGAAGCCGACCAGCGAGGCGAGATCGGCGTTGAAGGCGAAGCCCCGGGCCCCTTCGACGATGGGGATTTCCTGGCCCTGCGCCGCCTGGATCATGGTGGCGGGCAAGGGGCTGGAGATGCGGAACAGCGCCCGTGCATAGTCGTCCGGCAAAAGGCGCTCGTCGGCCGGAAAAAGGACCGGCCCCTGAGCGCTATCGGAGATGTGGACGTTCAACAGCAACACATTGCCGTCTTGCGAGGCCGTTTGTCGCAAAGCCATTGCCACGGGGGCCGGATCGCCGTCGGTCGCCACGCCATCGCTAACGTTGATCACGATCGGCGGATAGCAGGCTGGATGCTGCGCGATGAAGCCAGCCACCGCTTCGCAGGCGGCCTGCAACGCCATGCACATCCGCGTGTTCCCCTGGGCCTTGGGCTCCAACCACACGTCGTAAGCCTCTCCGCTCCGCAACGGCTTGCAGCCCACCTGGCTGACAGGTTGAAGCACTTCGCCCGCCAAGCCATCGACGGGAAACCCCAGTTCGGCCTCGTCGCCGTAGCCGATCAGACCAAGGAAGTACCGGTTGACAATGTACTCCCCCTGCTCGCAGCGGCTGACGAGCGTCGAGATCAAGCGATTGATGGTGTCGGCCAAGCCTTCGGCCTTGGTACAGTTCGCCCGCGGGCCGAACCGCCTCCGCATCGAGCCCGACTGATCGACGAGAAACAAGAAACAGGTGGGGTTGGCTTGACTGATCTCGGCGGTGTAAGCCATGGGTAAACGCCCTCCGTGTAGTCTCCCCTTAATCTAAACCAGGGCCACGCCGTTTGCAAGAGGGGGTGGGCCGCACGGAAAGCCGCCACTTCACACGTCGAAGAGGGGGGCTCAGTGGGATGGCGCCAGGAACAGGCCGACTTCCGCAATCGCCGGACAGACGGCGGCCTTGGTGATGCGCAACCGCACCTTCGCGGCCGTGATCGGACGGGTTTGCAGCAACCGCTGGCTGCCGATACTCGTGCCGGCGGCAAACTCGCTCCACCTGCCCGCGTCCCAGAAGTCGAGGGCGAAGCTGTCCACGCGTTGCCCCAGCGGCAGATATTCCCGCAATCGCACCACGTTGAAGGTGACCGGCTTGCCCAAGTCGAGCACCAGTTGCGGCGTGGTCGCGGAATCGTCGGTTGCCCAATAACTACCGGGCTTGCCGGCAATGACGTTGGCCGGGGCGAACCGGGCATCGTTGCCGCGGGTGTTGTCGGCGCTCAGCGTCGCCCCGCGGGCCAGGTCGGTGGCGAAGGTCGCGTCGAGGATCCGCCGCCACTCGCGCAGCACTTGGGCATCGTTGGGGTGAATCTGGCCGCGGCGATCGGGTGGGATATTCAAGATCAAGTTGGCGCCACGGCCCACGGACTGGTAGTAGATCTTCAACAGGTCCGCCACCGATTTGACGCTCCCATCCTGGCTGGCGTGATAGAACCATCCGGGACGGATCGAGACGTCCGCTTCGGCGGGCAACCAGTGCGTGCCGGGCCGCTGGCCCACGGTGAGCAGCCGGCCATCGGCACGGCCGGGCAGGAAATCGGCCCCGTTCAGCGTGGCCCAACAGGTTTCCCCGGCCCGGCCATCTTCGTTGCCCACCCAGCGCACATCCGGTCCGCCGTCGCTGAACATACAGGCGTCGGGCTGCAGTTGACGGACGATCTGCCAGGTGTGTTCCCAATCGTAATAAGTGCGGTTGTCGATGTGCCGCATGGTGCGGGCGCCGCCGTAATAGCCGTCGCCGCCGTTGGCGCCATCGAACCACATCTCGAAGATTGGTCCGTAATTGGTCAGCAACTCGCGGAGTTGGTTGCGGTAGTAGCTGAGGTATTCGGCATGGCCGTAGTCTTTGTGGTTGCGGTCCCAGGGGGAAAGATAGACGCCGAACTTCAGTCCCTGCCGGCGGCAAGCCGCGGAGATCTCCTTGACGACATCGCCCTTGCCATCCCGCCAGGGGCTATTCTTGACCGAATGCTCGGTATACTTGCTCGGCCAGAGACAGAAACCGTCGTGATGCTTGCAGGTGAGGATCAGCCCGCGCAGGCCGGCCTCCTTGGCCGTGCGGACGATCTGCTCGGCGTTGAAGTCGGTGGGGTTGAAGAGCTTTTCCGACTCGTCGCCGTAGCCCCATTCCTTGTCGGTAAAGGTATTCATGCTGAAGTGGAGAAACCCATAGACTTCCAAGGCGTGCCAGCGAAGCTGCCGGGGACTCGGCACCGGGCCATAGGGTTTGGGCGCGGTGGCAGCCGCGGCGGAGCCCGCCGAGACCACGGCGGAGCCGGCCGAGAGGGTGGCGACAAGGGTCAACAGAATCGCGGCGGGCTTCATGGCGGATTCTCCAGGCGTGGGAAGCGTTTCCAACAGCAGCGCCACCATGATAGCCGCTGGGAGAGGGGGCGTCAACCGGCCCGCTTCATCGGCCTCCCTCGCCCGCCCCCCAGGCTCGGTGTGCAGCCGAGCAGAAAGCGAGCGGGGCGGAGCGAGGGAACGCCGTCGAGGTGTGTCCTTACGGGCCGAATAGACTGCCCGGCCAACGGCACACGGAGTGTGCCGGATACACTATTGCTTCTCCGCGGCACTGGTATTCTGATACTGATCCCGCAACGCCAGATTGATTTCCAAGACGTTCACCAGCGGTTCGCCGACCAGCCCGCCCAAGGGCGACTGACTCTTCGCCACCAACAGGCGGTCGATCTCCGTGACGAGTTTGTCCTCCTCGGCGTGGTTCTTCTTTGCCCAAGCGGCGGCCACGCGATGGTTCAGTTGCCAACGCGCGTTGGCCAGCGTAATGTGCGGATCCAATCCCGAGCCCGAACTGGTCACCATGTCGGCCGGGACCGGCTGCAGGTCCACTTCCGCATGGGCTTGCAACCACATGTCGAAGAAGCCCGACTGAATGTCCGATCCCTCTTTGACCGGCTCGATGCGTTTCTCCGTTTTGCCGTCGCCCGTCTTGTGGTCGACGCCGCTGGGGAAGGTGCCCGGATGGTCTTTGGCGTAACTGGCGAAGAAGGGCACGGCCAAGTCTTCGGGTTTCGGTTCGGCGGGGGTGTCGGGATTGGCCTTGATCCACGTGGCCACCTCGGCCGCGTGGGCCTTTTGCCAGTCGGCCACGTAGGCGGCGTTGAGCTTGTCGGCCTTCACCCAGTTCTGCGCCACCGTGGAGTGGGCGTTGGCCCATTGGGCCACGATTTCAGGCTTGCCATCGAACTGGTCTTTCTGAAACCAGCTTTCGATGTCCGGGGCCACAAGCTGTCCCTTCTTCGGGCCGCTGCGATACGTGACGATGGGGCCCAGTTGGCGGGCCACGCGGTCGCGGAGCAAGTAGTTGTTGGCGGCCCAGTTGGAGCACCCCGAGGCGGCCGCGTTGTAGGACGCCGCCGAGGGACGGGGCTGGAAGTATTCGGGCGCGTTGTCCGTGAACGGTTGGGCAATCAGCCGGGAACCGATGGCCTGGCCGTGGGAATCGGTCAGCAGGCTTCCCTGGGCCTTGTCGTGGAACAAGCCTTGGCCAAGGCCCCAGATCGCCAGCGGATACAAGACCGAGCACAGCACGACCGTCAGGACGAGCAACCAGAGGTTGGCACGCAAATGAGCAAGCATGTCTTGACTCCAAAATTTCGTAAGGGACTACGCGAGCAGGTTGAGCGCGACCAGGACCACGTCAATGAGCTTGATGCCGATAAAGGGCAAGACGA
>CAYYBU010000081.1:0-8404 GCA_964469945.1 uncultured Planctomycetaceae bacterium | reverse complement strand
GCCCGAAAAACCGGGCGTTCGAGCCGAAAAATGGACCAGACCCCGACTTCGCAGTTCTCCTGCTCAGCGCACGTGGCAGTGGAAGCGGATCACGCCCCCCTGGCCCGGCTTGAGCGGGTCGGTCAATTCGCAACGCACCAGCAGTGAATCGCCCTCGTTGGGCTGCGTGGAGAACTGCGCCTCCCGACTGCACTGCGCACTGTTGGCAATGTACTCCAACCGCGTGCTCAGGCTGTCGATGATCGCCACGTTGCCGATGACGCGGTTGCCGACGTTGTCGAAGCGGATGGTGAAATCGACCTCGTCGCCGGGCTGGGCAAATGGCGTGGACGCCACCTTGACGACCCGCAGCCGCGGATGGGCCGGCGCGGCGTCGATCGTGTAGACGGACTGGAGCTTCTTGCCGCTCTTCTCCTCCATGGCCGCCTGGCGGTCGAGGACCACCTGGACCGCCTGCTTCTTCGACCAGGCCAGGGCCGCCTCGCTGCCCCGCGCCAGGAAGGCCGTTTCCGCTTCGCTGAGGATGCCCTGTCGGATGATGGCCAGGTTCTCGTAGGCCTTGAAGGCGTCTTGGAAGCCGCGGGGACCAACGGCCGTGGACACCGCGCCGAAGCCCTGCTTGCCGCGGAAGGCCACCGGCGGCTGCGCGGCAATGCGGCTGCGCGACTCTACGTCTTGTTGGCTGCTGCCGACCAGTTGTACGGTCACCGGAGCCACCAGCTTGACCGGCTCATGGAGGCTGCTCAAACGCTCGATCTGGATCTGATCGTCCAGGTTGACCACCTGGCGGACGGCGCCGAAACGCGGGCTGTACACATAAACCGGATTGCTCGCTTGCGCATAGGTGTGGCCGTCGAGCGTCTCGAACTGGGCCACGGTGTCTTCCATTTGCAGACCGTGCAACTCGCCGCGGCTGCTCACTTGCACCGGCGATCCCTGATGGCCGCCGTCGCGAAGGTATTCGTCTGCCGGCCAAGGCGTGGCGATACCGGGCGGCGACCAGGGGCCAGTGGGCGTATAGGGCATGGGGACGCCGCGTTCCATGCCCGGTGGCCCATTGGGCACGCCGGCTGCCGCCATTTCCGGGACGCCGGTAAACGCTTGCCGCGGCAGCATGGCGTAACCGTCGGACTTCACGCCCGACAGGTCGCACGGGGGCACTGGCGCCGCAGCCTGGCACGAGCAGAGGATCAGCACGCCCAAGCCGATGATCGTCAGCCGCCACAAACGCGGCCAGCGCGCGGCCGCCACCTTATCGGCAGATATGGGGAAAACGTCGTTCATGGCTGCGGTTTCCCGGGGATCGCGACGGGCGGCGGAGGCGTCTTGTCTGGATTGTCCGGCGGCACGACTTGGCCGGGCGCCACTGGCTCGGCCCGTGCGGGTGCAGCGGGCTTGGCCCGTGCTCCCTTGGTGATCGGCATGGCCGGCACGGGGCAGGGCACGTAAGGCGGCGAGCCGAAGAAGAAGCCCGCATCGGCGCCTTGATCGGGAAGCCGGCCGCCCAATCGCAGGATGGCCACCGGCCGGCCCAGATGGTTGGCCACCGCCAACGGATCCTGGCCGACGCCCACTTCAAACCATTGTTGTGACTTGGCCGTCTCGCGCACCGGCGCGGCGTTGCGCGGGTCCTCGACGTAGATCACGCGCGTGACGAACTTGCCGCCCAGGGCCAGCTTCAGGTCTTCCGGCGTCAACTCGACGGGAATGGCGAAGCGGCATTCCTGACCCAGCGGCGCGTAGAGCCGGTCGATGACTTCCACGCTGGGGAAGACTTCCAGGCCCTCGGCTCCTTCCGCCGTGGAAATGTTGGTGACGCGCAAACGGTAGACGGAACCGATGAGCATGCCGGCGCGGCATGTCCCGGGCTGCGTGGGCCCGAAGCGGTCGCCGCTGGCCAGGGCGATCGCGGCCCCCGCGGGGGCCTTGATCTCCACTGGTTGAAAGAACCCGGGCAATGGTCCGCCCCGCTGGAGTTGCCGGCTCCCAATCGCTCCCGGTGGCATAACGCCTTGATGCCAATAATGAACGCCCGTCTGCTGGGCCCAAAGCACGGTGGCTGAGCACAGATAGCAGAGCATCACGATTGTCATCTTGCCGGCAACGAGCCGCGTTCGCCACGGCTCCCGTGTTACCAGCCAGCGGAGCTTGAGGACCATTGTCCGAGTTGTCTTTAGGTAAGAGAAAGAGGAACGAGGATGTCTTCAACAGGATTACTGCGGGCCGCTGCCCACCGTGCAACTGCGGCTGCCAGGATCACCCGCCGTGACTGGGCAAGCCGGTCCGCCCGTCGGGCAAGCTGGCCCCGCACAGACAGGACCGCCGGCGGGGCAAGCCCTCGCGGCGCCTTCGGCCGCCCTGGTGCGTTCCACGATGCGAACGTGATTGGGCGGCTCGGGATAGCTGTAGCCGGGTTTCTGCTTCACGTCGATCCGCACGCTGTGGGTCGGCTCCGGCAAGTTCACGTGCGTATGATTGACGATGGTTTCACGTTGCAAGCCAGCCGGCACTCCCAACGGGATGTGCGGCGGACCAGGCAGGCCGATGGGCGTGCCGCACATCGGCATCCCATATTGCGGCCCCGTCACGCCGGAGACATAGCCGAACGGCATACCGCCACCGACGGGAACTCCCATGGGACAGCCGTAACCCTGCATTCCCATCCCGGACGCCGGGCACTGATAGGAGGTCGGCGTAACTTCGCCGGCCGGGGCCGAGCCGGCGGCCGCGGGAATCTGCAAGTCCTTGTTGCCCAGGCGGACGACCGCCAGGATGCTGCCGTTGCGCGTGGCCTCGACGATCGGATCGGTGCCGGGCTCCAACCGCGTGCTGACCAGGGTTTCCACGCCGGCCAAGGCCAGCTCCTGGTGTTCCGGATTGGGCAGGTAGATCACCTTGGTGACGAAGTTGCTGCTGAGCACCTGATCGAAGTCTTCATCGGTAAACTGTACCGGAATGGCATTATGGGCCAGGAAGGCTTCGGTCTTGGGCAATGCCGGACCAACCTCCAAGGTCGGATACAATTCCACTCCCGGATGGGCCGGGATATTGGAGATCTTCAAGCGATAGATGGCGCCCTGGGGGAAATTGGAGCGGCCCGGCATGATCAGCGGCTCGGAATCAAACCGACCCGGCGCGGTCACGTCCCACTGGACCTGCATCCCTTCGGGGGTCAAGAAGGCGATTTGCGATGTGGCCGCCACCGGCGGCGTGCTCGGCTGATAGGCCATCACGCCCGGGCCCGGTCCGTCAACGCCCGGGCCGGGATGCATCATCATTTGCGAGGGCGGCAGATTGTGCTTGATGGGGCCTTCGCAGCCTGCGATGACCATCACGGCAAGTAAGAACGACACGCCAATAATCCTCATGGTTTCCCCCCTCAATTGACATAGACCCTAGTGCGGAGCCGTCCTACAATACGCCGGCGCAAGCTCCACTCAAGCAAGACACTCTTCTGAGGTCTATTCGTCGTCCTGTTACAACACGAATCTTTGGCAAATCCGGCATAACCCGCAAAAAGATACAACTGCGGCCATGTTTTCCATCTTTCCTACGTTGTGTATTTTTGCAGCCATGCCGTTTTTCCCAGGCGGCCAGGGGCCCAGCGCGCCGCCTGCCTCCCCGCCCGTCTATATGCAGACGGGGCCGTCGGTCGGCCCGCCGATCGACGACACCGGCGCCCCGGCGCTCAATATCGGTGCCGTCAACCCGCCGCTGGTCGCTCCCGCGGGAACCCCGGCGATCGCCCCGCAAACGTTGCTGGAACAGGCGGTGCGAGCCTTGGAGGCGCATGGTTCCATCTCCGCCGGCATCCGTCAGCAGGTGCATCTGTTCGACAAGCAGTTGGTCGGATCGGGCAGCTACCTGGAACTGCGGCAGCCGGGCGTGCCGCTGATCCGGCTCGAGTTGCGGATCGAGATGGGCGACGACATCTCCAGTTTGTTGCAGGTCTGCGATGGCCACTACCTGTGGACGTATCACCAGTTGTCGGAGACGGAAAAGGAGAAAGGGACGCTCACCCGCATTGATGCGGTGCGCGCCCTGCGCGGCCTGGAACAGGCCGGCGCGATGCCCAATCGCGATCCGGCCTTGTTGCCCGGTCTGGGCGGACTGTCCAAACTACTGCGGGCCCTGAATGCCAACTTCCAGTTCACCTCGGTGCAGGATGGCAAGATCAAGCAACTGGCGGTCTGGCGGCTGGAGGGCGGCTGGCAGCCTGCGGTGCTGGCCAGGCTCTTGCCCAAACAGCGCGAGGCGATCCTGCAGGGCAAAGCGGCCGACGTGAGCCGGCTGGCCGAACACTTGCCCGATCAGGTCGTGGTGTTCTTGGGAAAAGAGGATGGCTTTCCCTACCGCATCGAGTATCGTCGCAACCTACCCAAGGGGACGGACTCCAGCGAGGGCGAGCGAAGTCGCGCCCTGGTGACGATGGAGCTGCTCGATCCGGCGTTCAACGTTCCCATCGAGCCCACGCGATTCCTCTACAGTCCCGGCACGGCGGACTCCCTCGACCAGACAGCCGGTTTTCTACAATCGCTGGGCGTGGGGAATTGAGCGGATCCCGCTCGCCAGGCTACGCGGGGAAAGACAACGCGGCGTATTTATTGCCAACTCCGCCAAAGTGGCCTGCTTTTCGAGCTTGAGGGCCGGCGCGGCCGCGCGATAGGATGGCCGCTGCCGCAGCACCCCAGCCGGCAGACGCTCCTTGAAAATTTGCCAAGATACTCTGCCTCGAGAATGACGCGGGTGAGGAACCGCAGATGCCCGCCGACGCCCGCCGATGGCGACCCCACCCCAAGCGGCCAAAGCGGAATCCTGTTGACCAACATGATACTCAGCGGGAAAGGGGCTGCGGCGGGGGGTACCCCATAGGCACGAAGTTAAGGTGGAGGCGGCGTTTTCTTCTGGTCCCCTCTCCCTCTGGGAGAGGGTTAGGGTGAGGGCCGAAGCGAAGCTTTTTGGTTGTTCGCCCTCACCCTAGCCCTCTCCCGGAGGGAGAGGGGACGAGACATTGGGGAGGCACTTCCTTAAACTTCGTGCCTATGGGCTAAGGCGGGGGGTACCCCACCCGGAAAAATCGGTCCTTGTTGAGCAACACGGTGGCGGGGCATGGAAAAGTTTGCCGACTGCGCAGAATTTCACGAGTTTGCCGGTTGTGCGGACGATATTCCCTCTGGAATGTGACCTTGGTCTCTTCACGTCACGGACCGCTCGTCCACATGCTTTTAGGCAGAAGCTCGTTTTGCGAAAGGAGTTAAGGTGAGCCGACATCAGTTTCTCTTCGCCATCGTCCTCTCCGCAGCCGGATGCGTACCGCTGCTGGCCAGCGACTTCTCTGCCGACCGATACCCGGCCACGGGCGCGTCGCAGGCGGATCTCCCGTCCTATACGGGAAGGCTGAAACGCAACGATGCCGACCGAGATGGCTCGGCGCCTTATATCCTGGTGGATAAATGGGGGGCGATTCAAAGCTATGTCCGGCCGGAACCGGGGCTACAACTGGCTCCCTATGTCGGCCGGCAGGTGTGGATTCAAGGGGCCAGCACGCCGCCGCGGCGCGACGGCTTGCGTTGCCTGAAGGCGGATGAAGTGTCCTTGGCCAATCGACCGGCCGCCGCCACGGGGCCAGCGGCGCCCTATCGCGGGGCCAACAGCCCAACGAATCGCCCCTACCGGCTTGCTCAGCCGGATTCGGCGATGCGCCAGACCGCCTTTGAAGAACCGGCCGCGAATCCACCGGGCGAGCCCGTTCCCGCGCCTCAGCCCGTTCCCAGTGCGACGCCCAACCAACATACGCCCTTCGTTCCCGAACACGCCGTAGCGTCCCCGCAGGGTTATATTCCTGACGGCGACGGGCCCGGCCCTATGGACGATGCAGCGCCAGGCTGCGCTTGCGACACCCGGGGTGGCCCTTGTGACGGCCCGTGTGGTCCCACGTGCGGCTCCTGCTGCACACGTTGTTGCAGTCCCGCGGCGGCCTATTGGGCCCACGTCGACTACTTGATGTGGTGGACCAAGGGCATGGAGACGCCGCCGCTGGTGACCACGGATACGCTGCCCATTACGACGGGGGCCGGCGGTCTCGGCAATCCGGGCACGGTGGTGGTCTTCGGCGGCGATCGCATCCTCAATGGAATGCAGTCCGGCGGCCGCTTGCAAGGCGGCCTCTGGCTCAACGACTGCGACAGCGTGGGAATCGACGGCGAGTTCATGGCCCTCGGCGGCGATGATGTCCACTGGAGCCTGTGGTCGCCCGGCGTCCCGACGCTCTTCCGGCCTTTCTTCGATACCTCGACGGGCCAAAATCGCGCCGAGGAAGTTGCGGTTCCCAACAGCATTGCCGGCACCGTCAGCGTGGATGCCCGCACCAGCTTCGAGTCGGCCCAGGCCAATCTGCGAATTATGCTGGGTTGCTGCCAGAACTGCTGCTCGTGCGGCTGGCGCACCGACCTGTTGCTCGGCTATCGCCACCTCGACCTCCGCGACCGCCTCGGCGTCACCGAGGATTTGACGTCGCTGGTGTCGGCGAGCACCGACGCAGTCGCCTCCACCTCGTTCCAGGTACACGACCAGTTCGATACCGAAAATCAGTTCAACGGCGGGCAAATCGGCCTGATGTTCAAGACGCATCGCGGCCCGTGGTCGTTGGAGATGACGCCCAAAATCGCCCTGGGCGATACGCACGAGATCGCCAGCATCAACGGCAGCACGCTCACCTTCAATGCCGCCGGCGTTCCCACCGCCGCGGTTGGCGGCCTGTTGGCGCAGGGAACCAATATCGGCAACTATTCCCGGGACGAGTTCGCCGTCGCGCCGCAGTTCGACGCCACGATCGGATATCAATTGACCCGTCACTTGCAGGCCACTTTCGGTTACTCCTTCCTCTACTGGAGTCGCGTGGCGCGTGCCGGCGATCAGATCAACATCAATGTCGACAGCAGGAATATCCCTCCGGTGGAAGCGGGTGCTGGAACCCAGCCGTCGTTCAACTTCAACTCGGCGAGCTTCTGGGCTCAAGGGCTTAACTTCGGTCTCACCTATCAGTGGTAACGTTGGGCCGTTCCAAACCGGGCGATTACCGCACGGATGAGTTTGTCGATTTTTCCCTCTTTAATTCTTATTGAAGCGACTTGCGCGATAAGACCGAAGAAACATCGGAGTCGGAAAACTCGCGACATCCCTAGTTGAAAAGATGGGTGGCCTGGAGCGAGTTTTTCGACTGTGCGCCAGGCGTAGTATCTTAGCCCAAGGAGCATATCAATGTCCCGCAATCCGTCGCCCCGTTCTGCCTCGTCGTGGTTGGATTCGGTCGCGAACTTGTTTGCCAAAAGCCCGCGGAAGGCTTCCATTCGGGGACGCTCCCAGCGGCGACCGCTCAAGTTCGAGTCGCTCGAAGGCCGTGCCCTGCTCTCGGCAAGCGTCGTGCTCAATGCGACGATCAGCGGCGTCGTCCTCTACGATCCCGTAGGCACCGATGTCGCGGCCAACGAGACGCCTCTGCAAGGCGCCACCGTCAAGCTGTACCAGGCTGGCGGCAGCAATAGCCTTATCGCAAGCACCGTGACCAACAGCACCGGCAGCTACAGTTTCACGAACCTTGCGGCGGGAAGCTACCTCGTCGAGCAAGTGGCGGCCTCGGGCTATGTGCTGGGCTCCAATGCGGCCAGCAGTACGGTCACCATCACCAACAGCGATCTGCAGGGAACGCCGGGCGTGCTCGTGGATTCGTTCGGCGCCACCACGCAAACGGCCACCGCGGCCTATCCGAGCGGCACCGCGGGCGATTCCTATGCCACCGCTTCCGACGCCGTCGGCGGCGCGCGCAACATGGTCGTCTCGTTGACATCCGCGCACGGCGCCGTGTCGCTGGGCGCCGACAGCACCACGCCCGACGCCCTGGATTTTTCCACCGGCCCCGGTTGCACCGGCGTCGGCTACATCATTTGGCAGGGACAGAGCGCCGTATCCTCCAGTGCCACGTCCCCGTCGGACCCGACCGGGCTGAACAACCTCGACTTGACCAGCAGCGGCGCCAGCACGGGAATCATGCTCTCCTTGGGCGCCGATCATGCCGGCACCGCCGTGCTGAGCATCTACACCGATGCCGGTGACTGGTCCACCGCGACCGTCACTATTCCCGACACGAGCGATGGCACGGCCAGTCAGCAACTGTTCGTGCCCTTCAGCAGTTTCGCTACCGGCGGCGGCAGCGGCGCCGATTTCACCAACGTGGGCGCCATCGAACTCAATATCACCGGGCCTGCGGCGACCGACGCACAATTCGGCAGCATCGATGCCGCTGGGCCCACGGTCGTTTCCGTCCCCAATCTCGTTCAGACCGTCCAGGCCGACCTGGCCATTGTCAAGACGGCCTCGCCCAGTCCCGTCGTGGCCGGCAACCAAC
>CAYYBU010000080.1:0-8459 GCA_964469945.1 uncultured Planctomycetaceae bacterium | reverse complement strand
CGACCGGCAATGTGGAGTAGAATAGCATCCCAGTGCACCACGGTCTACTGGTCTGGGGGGGCGTTTTGCTGACTTCTTCACGATCACCCGCTCCCAAACGCTGCCGGAACCCGCGGATAACTCGACACCCCCCCATAATCGCTGGCATGGCGCTCGTTTACCTCGAACCGCTGTCTCGCCGGGTCTCCAAAGGCGACATCCTCATCTTGCTCGACCATGTCGGCGGCCTGGAACGTCGCCGCGTGGGGCGAATCGAATTGCGCGGCAATCAGGCGGTCGTCGAGGTTCCGGAGGGCTGGGAGGCCCGGCTCGCCCGGCTTCTGGATGGCCAAACCTTGGGCGACCGCCGCGTCCGGGCTTGGGCCGGCGGCCAGCCCACCAACAGCCGGGGCGAGGAGGACCATTTCCAGCGGCTCGGACGGCTGCTGGACCTGGAAAGCCGTGCCGAGACCCAGCGGGCGGCCGAGCAGGCTCGACGGCTCACGCCGCAGCAGGCCCAACAATCGGGCAATGCGCTGGTCGATCTGGTGGTCGCCGACGAGCAGGCGGGCCTGGGCGGCCGGTACCTCGTGCAACTGGGCCGGCGCGGCCAAGCGGCCTTGCCCTGGACGCGCCTGGACGTGGGCAGCCCCGTGGTGCTATCGCCCCATGCCGCCCGGGTCGAGCAGTCCCACCGCGGCGTCGTTTGCGAGCGCGACGAGCGGTCGATCAGCGTGGCCCTGGACCGGCTGCCCGAGGACTTGGGCGAGCATGATGCGTGGCGACTCGATCTGTCGTTCGACGAGGTGGCCATTCAGCGGCAGCGGGTCGCCCTGCAGCAAGCCGGCCAGGCCCGCGGCGACCGCTTTGCGATCTTGCGCGACGTGTTGGTGGGCACGCGGAAACCCGAGATCGGCGTGGACCCGACGGTCCGACCGCTAGACGCCAGCCTCAATGCCGTGCAGCGCGAGGCGGTGCAACTGGCCATGTCGGCTCGCGATGTGGGACTGATTCACGGCCCGCCGGGCACCGGCAAGACGCGAGTGGCGGTCGAGGTGATTCGGCAGGCGGTTCGCCGCGGCCGCCGCGTGCTGGCCTGCGCGCCGAGCAACCTGGCCGTGGACAACGTCTTCGGGCGGCTCCTGGACTTCGGCGAGCGGGCCGTGCGACTGGGGCATCCAGCCCGCGTGCTGCCGGAGCTGCGGGCCCATACGCTCGACTTGCTTGTGGAGCGGCATCGCGATGTCCAACTGGCGCGGAAGCTCGTCAAGCAGGCCGTGGCTTTGTTTCGCGAGGCGGGCCGGCACACGCGGGCCACGCCCAAACCGGGCCAGCGGCGGCAGCTTCGCGAGGATGCCAAAAGCCTTCTGGCCGACGCCCGGCGGCTGGAGATGCAAGCGGTCGAGAGCATTTTGGGTTCAGCCAGTGTCCTCTGTGCGACGACCACGGCCCTGGACAGCCAGATCCTGGGCACGCGGCGGTTCGATTTGGCCGTCATCGACGAGGCTTGTCAGAGCACGGAGCCCGGTTGTTGGATCCCCTTGCTGCGTTGCGACCGAGTGGTGCTGGCCGGCGACCACCGCCAGTTGCCGCCCACCGTCGTCAGCCAAGACGCGGCCGCCCAGGGGTTCGGCGTGAGCCTCTTCGAGCGGCTCATGACGCTCTACGGCCCCGACATCGCCCGGCGGCTGACAGTGCAATACCGCATGCACGAGTCGATCATGGAGTTCTCGTCCGCGGAATTTTACGAGAGCCAGTTGGAGGCCGATCCGTCCGTCGCCGGCCATCTGCTCGCCGGTCTGCCGGGCGTGGCCGCGGCGCCGCTGGCCCAATCGGCCCTGCAATTCGTCGATACGGCGGGGGCCAACTTCGATGAGGAACTGGAGCCCGACGGCGAGAGCCGGCTGAACCGTCAGGAGGCGGAGCTGGTGCGGCGCAAGGTGCAGGAGTTGCTCGACGCGGGCCTGTCCGCCGTCGACGTGGCCGTGATTGCTCCCTACGCGGCCCAGGTGCGGCTGCTGCGCGAGCGGTTGGCCATGCCGGGCCTGGAGATCGACAGCGTGGATGGTTTCCAGGGCCGCGAGAAGGAGGCCGTGGTCATTTCGCTGGTGCGATCCAACCCCAAAGGCGAGATCGGCTTTCTCGGCGACTTGCGGCGAATGAACGTGGCCATGACCCGGGCGAAGCGGAAGCTGGTGGTCGTGGGCGACAGCGCCACGCTGGCCCGCCATCCCTTCTATCAACGCATGATCGAGTATTTCGAGCGACAGGGCGCCTATCGGACCGTGTGGGAAGAAGGGATGCTGTAAACGTATCCGGCACACTCCGTGTGCCGCCGGCCCATCGGCACACGAAGTGTGCCGGATACGTTCAAGAGCCGGCAAAGCCCTGCGGCGGTGTCCCATCGGCGAAGTACGTGTCGCGATCGGGCCGGCAGCCCGGCGCGTGGATATTGAGCATTTCGAGCCCCTCGTCCCCGGTGACGAACCCATGGGTCGTGCCGGGCGGCAGCCGCAGGAAATCACCTGCTTCCAGCGGATATCCCTGGCCGTCGAGCACGGCCGTACCGCGGCCGGTCAAGACATAGTAAAATTCCTCCGCCACGCGGTGATAGCTGATGCTGGTTCGCTCTTGGGGGGCGATGCAGACGCGATAGACGGTCGCCCGGCCTTCTTCGGATGGATCAATGAGCGACTCGATGCCATACGGCCCCAGACGCTCGGTCCGCGCCGCGCTGCCGCTATGGCGGTGGATCAGTCCCAAAGAAGAAACGTCGTGGTGCATCGTGCCCAAGCTCCTTTTGCCTCAGTGTACCGGCTGTTGACTCGAAGGGAAATGGGCGTCGCTATCGGGTTGGAGAGGCGAAGTTTTGGAGTGCGACGACTTGTCGCCGCTTTCTTTGGCCCGCGGGGATCGGCGAGCCAATATCAGCCAGTCGGGTCTGTGGCTCTGCTTGCGACCGGGCTGTACAATGCCGTTGTTCGAGGCAACCCCCATGAATGACGCAACCACCATCCGCCGTGTCCGCCTGCTACTCGGCTTCTTCGTATTCTGCTTGGTCGCCAGCGGCCTGACCGCCTTCCCGCTGAGGTACGAAACACGACTGCTGGCCGCCTGGTTCGGCGAGGGGACATGTGCCGCCGCCCTCCTTCCTAACCTGGCCTGGTGGCTCTCGCATGTCCATGAAGGGCTGGACGCCTGCTACGGCCGCTATCCGTTTCTGGCCTACGGCACCGATTGGCTGGCATTTGCTCACCTTGTGATTGCCGTGGCCTTTTGGGGCCCGCTGAAAGACCCGGTCAAGAACATCTGGGTGGTCGAGTTCGGCATGATCGCCTGCATATTGGTCATACCGCTGGCGCTGATCTGCGGCCCGATTCGCGGTATCCCCCTGTATTGGCAGTTCATCGACTGTTCCTTCGGCGCGGTCGGCCTGCTGTTTCTTTGCACCCTGCGCAACATGATCCGCAAGATAACATGCTGAAGTCCAAGCGACGAAAAGTTCTCGCCATCGTAGCCCTGGCCGGATTGATCTTCTGGCTTGGCGCCTCGGCGCTGGTCGCTTGGAAGTTTACGCGCCGCGACAGGCCGCCGTTTCCCGAGCCTCCGCCGCAAGTCGCCTGGGCCAATGTCGAGGGGCACCGTTTGGAAACATCCGACGGCCAGCAACTCGGCGCGTGGTTGGTGCGCGGCGACCGGCAGAAGGGCTGCGTGCTGTTGCTTCACGGCAACGGCAGCTTGCGCGGCGAGATGCTGCCGGTGATGCAGTGGCTGGCCGAGGCCCACTTCACCGCGCTGGCCATCAGCCTTCGCGCCCACGGCGACTCCAGTGGCCAAACGAACGACATTGGCTGGAGCGCCCGGCACGACGTCGCGGCGGCGGTGGCCTTCCTCGAGCGGGAGTGTCCCGGACAGCCCGTTTATATCGTGGGCCGTTCGCTGGGGGCGGCGGCGGCGATCTTCGCCGCCGACGATCTGAAGGAACACGTTGCGGGCTACTTTCTGGAGCAGCCTTACAAGGACCTCAAGAGTGCGACCTGGAACCGGCTGCAACACTATTTGCCGCCGGTCCTCGACTGGATTGCCTACGGCGGCCTGCGGCTGTGGGCCCCTGTCTTCCTGTCGGTCGACCCCGAGCAGGTTTCGCCCTGCGACCACCTCCAAGACATTCCCAAAACCGTGCCCGTGGTATTTATTACCGGATCGGCCGACCGGCACGCCCACCTCGCCGACGTGAAATGCATGTGCCGGCAGATCGAGTCACATGCGCAACTGGTCGTGTTCAGCGGCGCGGCGCATGAGGCCCTGGATCGCTACGATCCGAAGCTCTACCGGGCGACGCTGTTTCGCTTCCTGAACCAGAAGAGGCGACGGCCGCCACATGTGGACAATATGCGCGGTTACGAAGGGCAAGTCGAGCAAGTAGGGACGGGCGAAGAAGCGAATGCCGCTTCACACGAAGAGGAGGAAGGCCGCCATGCCGAGCCACACCAGCAGGGCGAGCACGAAAGCCGGATCGCGGTAGATCAGGTCGACGGGGTCGGACGCCTTGCCCAGGATCGCCATCCGGTAGAACCGCAAGACGCCGTAGAGCACCGGCAGCACGGTCAAGCACATCCAGGAATGGCCCACGCGGGCGATCGTCTCGGGGCTGATCGTGTAGAGCATGTAGGTGGTGACGGCTAGAGCGGCGGCGATGATCATCATGTCGCCGAGGCTTCGGGTGTCGTAGAGGCTTGCTTCGAGGGAGAGGGCTCTTTCGGGGGCGTCGCCGAGCATGGCCCGCTCGCCGGCCCGTTTGGCAAACCCCAGGAAGATTGCCAGATTCAACGTGCAAAGGATGAGCCACGAACTGACCGGGACATCGGCGGCCGCGCCGCCCGCATAGGCCCGAATGGCGAAGCCGCTGGCCAGGATCAAAACGTCCAGGATGGCCAGTCGCTTCAGGCCGAAGATATAGCCGAGCATCAGCAACAGGTAGAGGCCGAGCGCCGACGAGAACGTCCTGTTGATCGCGGTGGAAAGGGCGAGGGCCAACAAGGCCATGACCGCGCCGAAGGCCAACGCGGCGAAAACACTGATTTCGCCGGCCGCCACCGGCCGCCGGCACTTGATCGGGTGCCGGGCGTCTTGATCGCGGTCCAGGACGTCGTTCCAGGCATAAACGGCACTGGAGGCCAAACAGAAGGCGATGAAGCCCACGCACGCGGCCGCAGCCGCGCGGGCGTCGGTGATCCTGCGCGAAAACAGCAAGGCCGCGAAAACCAGGACGTTCTTGATCCAATGGCGCGGCCGGGCAAGTCGCAGCAGGCTTCGACTTCGTTGCATGGGAAGACCGAAAAAGGGGAACTCTAGCGCACGAATTCGTAAACCGCGGCAAAATCATCCTTGAAAACGGCGTGAAACCGATCCGTCCGTTCGTCGAGGAAATGTTTCCAGGAGGGAAACTTCCCGAATTCCTCGAAGTCGGCATCGAAGCGTCGAACCACGACCACGTATTGGCCGCAGTCGAGCGGCGGGAAGCCCGGCGCCGCCAAGTTAGGCCAACCGTGGCGTTCTCTGACTCGATTGGAAAAATCGGCGCCGAAGAAAGGATAAGGCTTGACGCCGTAGGCGTCAACGCGGCGCTCGTGGATGTTCTGATCGCACCAAGAAAACAGCCGTGTGTCCTTGTGGAGCGGTTTGCAGTGGAAATCGGCATAGACGCAGCCGCGCCTGGGAAGTTGCCGGGCTTGCCATTCCGGCGCCAATGCTGCGAGAAGGAGCCCGACGAGAACGCCGCCCAGCAGCAGGTTCAAGGGGAAGAATTGCGGCAGCACGAAAAATTGGGGTAGCACGAACGCCACAAACCACTTCCAAAGCCGACCGCGCAGGGCAACCGCGCCGCCGATCGCCGCAATCACCGCAACGGCGATCGCAAATCGCACGAGGCCAAAACGCCATGCCTCGCGCGAAACGGGTTGCCACGCGACGGTCAGGCAGGTCAGCCCACCAACCGCAGCCGCAATCGGCCGCCCAGAGAGGGCACGAACGGCTGCGCTGGCAGCCAACGCGACGCTCAAGGCCAGAAAGGGCAGCGCATAACGCATCGGCGTATAGCCGGGGCGCAGTTGATTGAGCGTGCCGGGAGCGTTCTCCGCCGACAGCGGAGAGATCACCGGACCTATCAGGGTCAGCAGAATGGCCAGCGTCCAAAACCACCGGGGCATGTGGCCGACGGCCGAGGACAGGCAAAGCGACAAGGGCAACAGCGCCACGGAAACGACCGCCAGTACGCCGCCGTGCTGCCACAGGGCGTGGCCCAACAGCCGGTACGTCTCCCACGACGCCAGGTGATGCACCAGGGCGCCGCTGCCGAGATGGTTTCCTAGGGCGGCCGCTTCTGCACCGACGTGAAAGATCCCCCAATCTACCGGATACACGGGGCTGCCGGTCAGCAGCCAGTTGCGCAGATACCAGCCTCCGCCCACCAGAGCGGCCAGCAGGGCGACCAGGGCGATTTGGCCGCAGCGGCGGCGCAGCGACAGCCTCGCGTCCATCATTCCACACGCTCCGAAGAGGAGGACATACGATCCGCAGTAGTACAAGCCCGAATACTTGGTGCCCAAAACCATGCCGATGGCGGCCGCGGAGAGGAGCAAGTGGACCGGTTCGCGCGTCTCTCGCCATGTCACGAGCAAGAGAAGGGCTGCCATCCAGAACGCCGCCATGAACAGGTCGTTGCTTTGGGTGAACAACTGGGCCCAGACCGGTGAAAGCCCAAGCAAGGCACAGAGCCCCGCCGCGAGCGAAAGGGAGACGCGGTGCGTGGCCGCGCAAACGAGGCCCGCGATCGAACAACCAAGGATGATCGCCGGAATCACGTTCTGCATGCAGGCCAGCAGATCGCACCGCAGCGGTTGAATCAACCAGCACGTGAACAATTCCGCCTGCGATGGATAGAACCAGAACGTGACATCGGAATTGACCAGCCCTCCGCTCTGCAACATGCAGACCGATATGGGCAGATGGTAACCGATGGCGTCGCCGTCGGAAGGCGGCTCCAAAAGAGCTGCCTTGCCCGCATCGTAAACAAAGCATGTGGCGGCGGAGATGACAACGACGGTCAGGGCGCAGGCGAACCACTTCGTGACCGCGCGCCTCGATCGCGAGCATCCCTCGCGCTCCAAGAGAACTGGCGCGGCGCCCGCATCGGCCGGCGCGACGGGCCGAGCAAAACGGATCAAGAGCAGGCCGATCATGAGCAGGCAAGGAGGCGGCGCCGTGGCGTCGAGCATGCCGATGAATCCCATCGCCTGCTGAACCACCAAGACGCTCGCGCTAAACAGCGTCAGGCCGGCGGCGATCCATTCGAAGGGCGATCTTTTTTTCAGCTCCCGCGTGGCCAACATGGAACCGTACAACAAGACGCAGGCGCCGACCGCGAACTCGATGCACTTCAGCGCGACGATCATGGGCTCGTGCTCCCGCAGCCGCCGACAGCGAAGCCAGGGAAAGAGTCGATCTCCGGGGCCGACAACAAACCGCTGTCGGTGAGCCGTTCCACGAACCGCTGCATGGTGATTAACATCGACAAGCCCCGCCACCAAGCCACTGGGGTGTAGACAACCCTCTACTGTACAGCACCGCCTGCACCGTTGGAAGGCCCCCTGCTACCGAGGGAAAGTGAACATTGCCGGGGTCGGTATTTACCAGCCATTGCTCCCGACGATACAATGGGCGATGGTTTTGGCTTACACGGTCGATTTTTTCAATTGGCCCCAAGCCAAACACCACCTGGTCATCCAGAATGACTGAAAAGCCGATCGTTCACGCCATTACCGGAGCCTACGGCTACTCGGGCAAGTACATCGCCCGGCGGCTGCTCGACGCGGGACAAACCGTCGTCACGCTCACCAATTCCCTCGCCCGCAGCAATCCGTTCGGCGACCGCATCCGGGCGTTTCCGTTCGACTTCGACCAGCCCGAACTGCTGGCCGAGCACCTCCAGGGCGTAACGGTCCTGTACAACACCTACTGGGTGCGATTCAACCACCGCCTGTTCAAGCACGCCGACGCCGTGCGCAACACGCTGGCTCTCTTTCAGGCTGCCGGGCGGGCGGGCGTCGAGCGCATCGTTCACGTCAGCATCACCAATCCGGCCGCGGACTCGCCCCGGGAATACTTCCGCGGCAAGGCCATCCTGGAGAAGGCCCTCATCGACTCGGGCATCTCCTACGCGATCCTGCGGCCCGCCGTCCTCTTCGGCAAGGAGGACATCCTCATCAACAACATCGCCTGGATGTTGCGGCGGCTGCCGCTGCTGGGCATCCTCGGCGACGGCCGCTACCGCTTGCAGCCGATCTACGTCGATGACTTGGCGGCCTTGGCGGTCCAGCATGGCGGCAGCCGCGAGAACATCATCCTCAACGCCATCGGGCCGGAAACGTTCACCTATCGCGAACTCGTGGCGACCATCGGCCGGCTGATCGGCAAGCGAC
>CAYYBU010000079.1:0-8478 GCA_964469945.1 uncultured Planctomycetaceae bacterium | reverse complement strand
ACAGGCGGTGCCCAACCTGATGAACAAGGAGGGTTTGCCGGTATCGACATTCCGGACCAATCCGCCGCCCGAGTGAGCGGGGGGAAGAAGGGGACGGGCCCAATGTTTCGGGCCACGCCCAGCCTGCCAATCGCGCCGCGGAGCCGCAAAATGGACCAGTCCCCACCCGCCCCGTGAACGGCTACCTGTTGAAACGCGCGAAAACCAATTTGCAACAAGGATACGAGGAAATCGCCATGAATCGCATGCTCCTTTGGCCACGTCGTTCACCCTCCGCTGCGACCGTCGCGGGGCTTGTGGTGTTGTTCCTGCTCGGCGCCCGGTTGGCCGAGGCGAAGTGGCCGCCGCCCAAGGGGGTGCCCTTGACCCGCTGGGCCAAGGACGTCTCGCCGGATCGGCCCGTGCTGCCTGAGTATCCCCGCCCGCAATTGGTTCGCGAGGCGTGGCTGAATCTCAACGGCCCCTGGGACTACGCCATCGTGCCCAAGGAGGCGACAGCCCCGGGCAACTACCAAGGCAAGATTCTCGTCCCCTTCCCGCCACAAGCGGTCCTCTCTCAAGTCAACAAGCCGGTCGATGACAAACACTGCATCTGGTACCATCGCACGTTGGAGATCCCGGCCGCCTGGGCCGGCCAGCGGGTGTTGCTGAACTTCGGCGCGGTCAACTGGGAAACGCGTATCGAAGTCAACGGGAAGAAGGTCGGCGCGCACACCGGCGGCTACGACGGTTTCACCTGCGACATCACCGCGGCCCTGCGGCCGTCCGGCCCGCAGGACCTGGTGGTGCGGGCGTGGAACCCGGTCGAGGGCGGCCAGCCCCACGGCAAACAGTCGCTCACGCCCGACGGCATCTTTTACACGCCGACGACGGGGATCTGGCAGACCGTCTGGATCGAGCCCGTGGCCGCCGCGCATGTCGAGGAACTGCGGATGGTGCCCGACGTCGATCGCGGCCAACTCCAGCTCACGGTCAACGTCCGCGGGGCGGTCGAGGGACAGGTGGTCGAGGCCGTCGCCCTGGCCTTGGGGAAGCCGGTCGCACGCGCGTCGGGACGCCCCGGCGAGACGCTGGTCTTATCGATCCCCAACGCGAAGCTTTGGTGGCCGGCCGCGCCTTTCCTCTACGACCTGAAGGTGACGTTGCGGCCGGGCGCGGCGGTTGCCGGCAAGCCGCTGGATTGCGTGGAGAGTTATTTCGGCATGAGGAAGATCTCGATCGGGCCGGACGAAAAGGGCCTCGCCCGCATCCTGCTCAACAACAAGCCGATCTTTCACAACGGTTTTCTGGACCAGGGCTTTTGGCCGGAAGGGATCTATACGGCCCCGACCGACGAGGCGCTGCGATTCGACCTGGAGGCGCTGAAGAAGTTCGGCTACAACATGGATCGCAAGCACATCAAGGTGGAGCCGGATCGCTGGTACTATTGGGCCGACCGCCTGGGCGTGCTGGTATGGCAGGACATGCCCGCCGTGGTGGAAATGAACTATGCGCCCAACGGCCGCAGCATCCCGGACCGGGAAGGCAATTTCGAGTTGGAGTTGCGGCGCATGATCCGCGGCCGCTTCAACCATCCCTCGATCGTCATGTGGATTCTCTTCAACGAGGGTTGGGGGCTGCCCTTGAAGGATCGCAAGAGCGACAAGGAGCCGATCGCGGCCTCGCCGGTGGCCAAGAGCCGCGAGCAACGCATGATCAAGGCCACCCGCGAGGAAGATCCGACGCGGCTGATCGATCCCGACAGCGGCACCGGCGGCAGCGGCACCGACCACGGCGAGGATCTCTTCGACTTCGGCTACGGCGACGTCGTCGACTACCACTGTTATGGGCATGAGGGCCCGGTGGCCGAGAAGCACCGGGCCGGCATCGTGGGCGAATACGGTTGGGGGTTCGCGCCGGTCGACGCGCTGCGGGCCCGTCTGGAAGCGTCCAAGAAAGCCGATATCAGCGGCTGCGTCGTCACCCAGTTGACCGACGTGGAAAGCGAAACCAACGGGGCCTTGAAGTACGATCGCACGGGCGTGCCCAACGTGGAACTGACCAAGGACGTCGCCGGCGGCATCCGCGCGGTGTTGCGGCAGTATGGCGAGGGCGATTATCCCGGCGGCCAGGTCCTCAGCGAAACCGCCGTGCTCTCGCTGGCCGACTTCGGCGCGCGGCCCGACTCCGGCGCGGACGCCTCGCCGGCGCTCCAGCGGGCACTGGCCGTGGCGGCCAGGTATCCCGGCCCGGTCACGCTCCGGATTCCCAAGGGACGCTACGAGTTGTTTCCGGTAACGGCCTCGCACCGCGTCTTCTTCGCCAGCAATGCCGGCGATACCGACGGGCAGCACATCATCGGCGTCGATCTGAGGGGCTTCAAAAACCTGACCCTCGACGGCCAGGGCTCGCTGCTGATGATGCGGGGCAACATGACTCTGCTGGCGGCCGATGGCTGCGAGAACGTCACCGTCAAGAACCTCGCCTTCGACTTCCTCCGCCCCAGCATGTCCGAGGTGAAGATTCTCGAAGTCGGCCGCGACTACTGGATCGGCCAGGTGCATCGCGACTCGAAGTATCAACTGGTCGACGGCAAGCGGGTCTGTTGGGTCGGCGAGAACTGGAAGACGGAGCACAACCTCATCCAGGTCTACGAGCCCTCGAACAACACGACCTGGCGGATTTACTGCGATCCGGTCAACGGCGGCAGTTCGATCGAGGAACTGCGTCCCGGGGTGCTGCGCTTCCACAACGCAAAACTGCCCGAGGATCTCAAGGTGGGACGCGTGCTGCAATGCCGCATGACGCAACGCGACGAAGTGGGCATGTTTCTCAACCAGTCCAGGAACGTGACGCTTGCGGACGTGACGGTCCGCTACATGCACGGCTTCGGCATCCTGGGCCAGTTGAGCGAGAACCTGACCTTCGACCACCTCACGGTGGCGCCCGCCCCGGAGTCGGGCCGCACTTGCGCCGCCTTCGCCGACATCCTCCATTTCAGCATGTGCAAGGGCAAGATCCTCGTGCGCGACAGCGTTCTTACCGCGGCCCAGGACGACGCCATCAACGTCCACGGCATCCACTTCCAGGTGATGGAAAAGCCGGCGACGAACCAGGTCCTGGTGCGGTTCGCCCACGGTCAGACCTGGGGTTTCCAGGCTTTCTTCCCCGGCGATGAGATCACCTTCGCGCGCAAAAACACGCTGGAGAACTTCGGCGACACGAAGGTCGTGGCCGTCGAGGTCCGCAGCCCCCGCGAGCAGCTTCTGACGCTGGCCGATCCGGCGCCGAAGGACGTTGTCCTCAAGGAAGACTGCGTGGAGAACACCACCTGGACGCCCTCGCTGGAGGTGCGCAACTGCGACGTGGCGGCCATTCCCACCCGCGGTTTTCTCATCACCGCTCGCCGGCCGGTGCTCGTCGAGAACAACCGCTTCTTCCGCATCTACCAGCAGTCCATTTTGATCGCCAACGACGCCGCGAACTGGTTTGAATCGGGACCGATCCGCGACGTGACCGTGCGCGGCAACCAGTTCTTCCACTGCGGCGATGCGACGATCAACGTCGACAACGCCAATCACAGCGGGCTGCGCGTCGAGGGCAACCAGTTCGTCATGGACGGTTACCTCGTCCTGGTCGCAAGGCATGTCAAGGACGTCACCTTCCGTGACAACCAGGTCCTGACGGGTAACCCGCCGTCCAATCCCCGCCAGCTCGCCATCCTCGACGGCTGCACCGGCGTGGTATTTGAGAACAATACGATCGACAAGCTGCCAACCGTGCCGTCGCCGGCGCGGGATCACGCTGCGGCCGCCGCTCGGCAACAGATCCGCTTCGACGCGGACTGGCGATTCTTCAAGGGCGAAGAGGCCAGGGCTTCGCAGGCCGATTTCTTCGACGCCGCTTGGCGAAAGGTCGAGTTGCCGCACGACTGGCGCATCGAAGACCTCCTTCCCAAAGCTGTCGAGAACAAGAACGTCATCGCCCTGGTGCCGGGCATGTGGCGATTCAAGCCGGGTGACGATATGGCATGGAAGCAGCGGGGCTTCGACGATTCCGCCTGGCAGGAGGTCAAGCTGCCGCATCGTTGGAGCGACATCAAGCACGTGGCCCCAGCCTCCTTCGGCTGGTATCGTCGCAAGCTGGACGTTCCCGCCGAACTGCGCGGCAAGGACGTCGTGCTCTTGATCGGCAAGGTCGACGACGCCGACGAGACCTTCGTCAACGGGGTCAAAGTTGGTTCCACGGGCACGTTGCCGCCCAACTATTCCACGGCCTGGACCATGAGCCGCCGTTATGCGGTTCCGGGCAACCTGCTCAAGGGCGACGGCACCGACGTGGTGGCCGTTCGCGATTACAATGGCAGCGGCGACGCGGGCATCTACGAGGCCGCCTCGCCGGGGGCGTGCAGCGGTCCGTTCGATCCCGACAGCGTCAGTGGCGAGGCCCAGGGTTACACCGTGGGCGGCGTGGGCTGGTACCGCAAGACGTTCGAGTTGCCCGAGTCGCAGCGCGGCCGCCGCGTGAATATCCTCTTCGACGGCGTCTACATGAATTGCCAGGTGTGGCTCAACGGCAAACTGCTGGGCGCTCATCCCTACGGCTACACTAGCTTCGGCTTCGATCTGACGCCGTACGTTCGCTTCGACAGGCCCAACGTGCTGGCCGTCAAGGTGGATGCGTCCGGCGGGACCAGCCGCTGGTACTCCGGGGCGGGCATCTATCGCCACGTCTGGTTGACGGTCAGCGACCCGGTCCACGTGGCCCAGCCCTGGGGCGTCTACGTCACCACGCCGCAGGCCGACAGCCAACGGGCCACGGTTCGCGTGCGGACCGCGCTCTGCAACGAGAGCGACAAGACGCAGGCCGTCACCCTGACCGCCCGGCTGGTCGATGCAAAAGGCGCCACCGTGGCCACGGCGCGCGTTGCGCGGGATATTCCCGCGGCCGGCACGGTGGACGTCGATCAGCAGTTGCAGGTCGCCGAGCCCGCGCTCTGGTCGCCAGACGCGCCGAATTTGTATCGGCTGACGAGTGCGGTGACCGTAGACGGCCGGCCGCTGGACGAAGTGGTCACCCCCGTGGGCATCCGCACCATCTCCGTCGACGCGGAGCGGGGCTTCCTGCTCAACGGCCAGCCGATCAAGCTCCGTGGCGGCTGCGTCCACCACGACAACGGCTGCCTGGGCGCCTGCGCCTACGACCGGGCCGAAGAGCGTCGCGTCGCGCTGTTGAAGGCCAGTGGCTTCAACGCCATCCGCACCAGCCACAATCCGCCCTCGCCGGCCTTCCTCGATGCCTGCGACCGCTTGGGCGTGCTGGTTCTGGACGAGGCCTTCGATTGCTGGAAGCACGGCAAGACCGGCGACGACTACGCCCGCTACTTCGAGCCATGGTGGCAGCGGGACATCGACAGCATGGTCCTCCGCGACCGCAACCATCCCAGCGTCGTGCTCTGGAGCATCGGCAACGAGATTCCCGGGCAGAGCACGGTCGAAGGCGGCGAGACCGGCGCCAAGCTGGCCGCCCGCGTGCGCGAACTGGATCCCACGCGGCCGGTGACGCAGGCCGCCAACCCCGACGACACCACGCACATGCCCATCTACGCCAATCTCGACGTGTGCGGCTACAACTACATGTCGGCCAACTACGTTCGCGACCATGGGCTCTTTCCCCGCCGCGTGATGGCCGGCACGGAATCGCAACCAATGGCTTGTTTCGACCAGTGGATGGCGGTGCTCGATCATCCTTATGTGATTGGCGATTTCGTCTGGACGGCATTGGACTACCTGGGCGAAGCGGGCGTCGGCAAGACGGCGCCGCAGAGCACGCCGCCGGGCTATGTGGACAACCGCCTGTGGACCGTCTCGAACTGCGGCGACCTCGATCTATGCGGCTTCAAGCGGCCGCCGTGTTATTGCCGCGAGGCCGTCTGGGGACGCCCCGGCGCGATCGCCTGTTTCGCCGAGGCCCTGGGGCCCGACGGCAAGCCGGAGTCGGTGCAAGGCTGGGGCTGGCCCGACGAGCGCCCCTCCTGGACCTGGCCCGGACGCGAAGGCAAGCCCATCAAGGTGCGGGCCTACGCCTCGGCTGCGCAGGTGCGACTGTTGCTCAACGGCAAGGACCTGGGCGTCAAGCCGACCGGTCGCGACCACCACTTCACGGCGGAGTGGGAAGTGCCGTATGCGCCGGGTGAACTGGTTGCGCTTGGTCTCGACAAAGAAGGCAAGGAGATCAGCCGCTGGACGCTGCGCACCGCCGCGGCGCCGGCCGCGCTACGATTGACGCCGGATCGGACCCAACTGGCAGCCGATGGCCAGGACCTATCCTTTGTCACCGTCGAGGTCCTCGACGCCCGGGGCGTGCCCAATCCCAACGCCGCGTCGCTGCTCCATTTTGCCGTGGAAGGGCCGGGCCGGATCGTCGGCGTCGGCAACGGCGATCCGCGCAGCGTGGAGAGTTTCCAGCAGCCCGAGCGGCGGGCCTATCGCGGCCGATGTCTGGTGGTGGTCAAGGCCGGCGAGCAGGGCGGTTCCGTGCGTCTGAAGGCCACGGCCGATGGACTCCAGGGCGGCGAAGCGGCCCTGCAAGTCGGCCCGCGGTAATAGGCCCCGTGCGTCTTTTCCTCCCACTTTTTCACCTCACCGCAAAACATGCCATGAAACTGACTGCTCTGAGTTTTGCCTGCGCGTTATCGGTTGCTTTCTGCGCGATCAACACTGTTGGCATTGCGGCCGACGGGTGGCAGCCGGCCAAGGTCCCCTTGATGACCCGTTGGGGAAAAACCGTCTCACCGGCCCATGTGTTGCCGGAGTATCCGCGGCCGCAAATGACCCGAGCCGCATGGCTGAACCTCAACGGCTTGTGGGACTATGCCATCACCCGCAAGGACGAAGGTTTTCCAAAATCCTGCCAAGGCCAGATCCTCGTTCCGTTTCCGATCGAGTCCGCCCTGTCGGGCGTCCATAAGAGTCTCTACAACGACAACCGGCTCTGGTATCGGCGCAGCTTCGAGGTGCCCAAGGCGTGGGCTGGTCAACGCATCCTGCTCCATTTCGGCGCCGTCGATTGGGAAGCGACCGTGCTGCTCAACGGCCGTCAAATCGGGACGCATCGAGGAGGTTACGACTCGTTCAGTTTCGATATTACCGACGCTTTGACGGCTCGGGGACCGCAAGAGCTGACGGTCTCCGTTCTCGATGCCACCGGCGGAGGCGGCCATCCCAAGGGCAAACAGTCCGCGGGCGGCCTGGAAGCGCTCGGCACGCTGGCCTATACGGCCGCGTCGGGCATCTGGCAGACCGTGTGGATCGAACCGGTGCCGCGCGCGAGCATCGCGAAGCTGAAGGTAACGCCCGACGTGGATCGCGGCGATGTGCGCGTGACGGCGACCATCCACGGCGCCAGCAGCGGCGATTCGGTCGAGGCCGTCGTCTTCGACGGTGCTCGTGAAGTGACGAGTGCGAGCGCAGCGGTAGGGAGCGAACTCGGCCTGACGATTCCGCAGCCCAAGCTTTGGTCGCCGGACCATCCGTTTCTCTATGACTTGAAGGTGACGCTGCGGCAGGCCGGCCAGGCGACCGATGCGGTGGGCAGCTATTTCGGCATGCGGAAAATCGCCCTCGGCAAAGATGCCAAGGGGCAGGTGCGGATGATGCTCAATGGCCAGGCGGTGTTCCAGATCGGCCCCTTGGATCAAGGTTATTGGCCGGACGGGATTTACACGGCCCCTTCCGATGCGGCCCTCCGCTACGACATCGAGATGACCAGGAAACTCGGTTTTAACGGCACGCGCAAACACGTCAAGGTGGAACCGGACCGCTGGTATTACTGGTGCGACAAGCTGGGGCTGCTGGTCTGGCAGGACATGCCCAGCGGCGGCGGCCAGACCTCGCCGGCCGCGGCCCAACAGTTCGAGGCCGAACTGAAGGCCATGGTCGAGGGGCTCGCCAACCATCCTTCGATCATCATGTGGGTCATCTTCAACGAAGGATGGGGCCAATACGACACCGAGCGGCTGACCGCCGTGGTCAAACAAC
Source organism: uncultured Planctomycetaceae bacterium (assembly GCA_964469945.1). GTDB lineage: Bacteria > Planctomycetota > Planctomycetia > Pirellulales > Thermoguttaceae > CAYYBU01. The sequence continues at coordinate 460 of CAYYBU010000079.1, read as the reverse complement.
TGGATCCGACGCGGCTGGTCAACAGCGTCAGTTGCATGGCCCCCCAGGGCGTCGGCGACGTGATCGACGATCATCCTTACTGGGTTCCGCGGGCGCCCAAGGCGGACGGCCGCCGCGCGCTGGTGATCGGCGAATTCGGCGGCCGGGCGATGGTGGTGCCGGGCCACGTGATCTCGGAAACGCACGTCTTCGGCCATCCGGGCGGAACCATCCTGGCCAGCCCTTGGGAGCTGACGACCCATTACGTTCAACTCCTGCGGCACGTGTTTGCGGAAAAGGAAAACAGCGGCTTGAGCGCCGCCATCTGCACGCAGCTTACCGACATCGAAGGGGAGTGCAACGGCTTTCTGACCTATGACCGCGCGGAAGTCAAGGTGGACCTCGCCCTGGTGGCCGCCGCGAACCAAGGGCGCTTGCCGCAGCCCAGGCAGTTTCGGGTCCTTTCTCCGACCGCGGAAAA
>CAYYBU010000078.1:0-8522 GCA_964469945.1 uncultured Planctomycetaceae bacterium | reverse complement strand
CCTGCGCATTGGGATGCAGAGTGCCGGCAAAACGGTAGTCCGCGGCCAGCGGATGGAAGGTTCCCAAGGCGATTTCCGTGCGCACGCCATTCAGGATGAGAACGGTCGCGACCACGAGAGTGACCAGGCACAAGTCACGGGGAATCAACTGCCGCGCGACCCCCAACGCGCCGAGGCTGCAGCACAGCAGCACGCCCAGGCGCCGCATGGTCAATGAAGGATCATCCGACCAGAGGATACTCATCACGCACCAGGCCAGGTAGCCTAGCAGCAGATAGGCAAGCGGCGACTGGAGATGCACCTGCCAGCCGTCGCGGCGCAGCAGGAGCAGCACGCCAAACAGGCCCAGGATGGGAAAGGCCAGACGCCGTCCCATGTCGCCCTCGGCCGACCTCTCGGCCATCTCATCTCCCGTAATGGTAAAATCGTGCAGGGCCGATACTTGGGAGTTCCAGTGTTCGCTGAAGAAAAAGACGCCCGTCAGCACCACGATCGTCATCCACGACACGACCGTGCGGCGCGGCAGCGAAAGAGACGTGTCGGCGGCGGTCGCAGTGGCGTCCATCGTTTACCCTATTTCCGCAGTCTGCCGGACCGTCTTCAGAAGCCGCCGCAACGTCGCATAACGGACCGTGGCGCCGGCGACGTTCCCGCTCAGGTCGGCCAACGCCGCCCCCAACACGCCCAACGGTTGCACCAGGCAGACAATCACCGTCAGGGTCACGGCCAGCGTGCAGACGTCGGCGGCGAGGTTGGCCTTGGGACGATCGATGGCCCAGAGCCCGACGCCGGCGGTCATTCCCATGCTGAGCACCGTGACGCTCACCGCCAAAACACCAATCGTCGCGCCATAGCCGGCATACTTACCGCCATAGACCAGCACCAGCAGAAAGTCGCCGGAGGCGAACACGAAGAGGGCGAAGCTCCCCAACACGCCGGCAAACACGGCCGCCACGGTGCGGAGCACGCGGCGCAGCTCCCGCACACCGCCGTGGGCAAAGGCCAGGGCCGCCTTGGGAATGAGGTAGGTCGCCATGCCGGTCATGAACATGCTGGCCACGCCCACTAGGCTAATACAGGCCGCCAGCACTCCCGCCGCTGCCTTGCCGCGGGCCGCGGTCATGATCCACGGCATCAGGTATGGGCTCAGGCAGCCGACCAGGTGGCTGGCCACCGCCCAGCGGGCGAAGCCCCAATTGTGGCGCCAATCGTTGACGACCCGCGACCACGCGAACCGCATGGGGCGCCGCTTCAGCAGGAACCAACCGCAACAGGCCACCGCGCATGCGGCGCCCATCGTGCCGTAAGCCGTCGTGACCGTCAGCCTGTGGAAGTAGGCCAACGCCAACAGACTGCTCAACTGCAACACCGCCACGCCGGCGTCGATGGCGATGGCGGCCGTCATCTGCAAGTGGGCGATCACCAGCCGCCGCACGAACTCGCGCAGCAGCAGGAAGGGCAAGGCGCCCAGCAGCACCCAGATGGCCGGGGCCAGACCGGCTGGCCCGATGCCGAGGGAGATTGCGCCCAGCAGCCCGAGCAGGACCACCAGGGCCACGCTCACCAGCCCCAGGTGGTGCATCAGCGAACTGCCCGAATACAGCGCCAGCCCCTCGTCGCGGCGACTGTGGCAGTAAATGACGTAGGGGGCGGAAACCGCGTGCTCCTGGATGCCGCGCGCCAGGTACACGACCGTCAGCGCCAGGTAGAAAACACCCAGTTCCTCCTTGGAGCACAAGCGGCCGATGATCACGCTGGTGGCGAAACTGGCGCCGCTGACCACGGCTTGGTCGACCAGGGAGAAGATGCCGTTGCGCACGGCTGGCCCCGCCAGCGCCGCGGCCAGACGCCGTAGCGGGCCGCGGTCGGGTTCGCGCGGCGGCGCGTGCCTCGTGCATGGTTCGCGCGATTCTGAGACCTTGGTCGCTAGTGCCTGCATCGGATCAGTTCCCCACCGCGCGCGTCCTGCCCGATCGCCACATGGGTCACGGCCTGGCCGACAACGGGGCGTCCGACCCGCGGCCGTCGCCGCCGCAAGCATCGCCAGGCACTGCGTGCCCGGCTGTACCAGCCATCGAGCTTGTCGGCCAGCGATGCCGTGCAGTCGGTGTCCAGGACGCCGAACCGCCCCCAATTGAAAGGATCATCCCCCGGCTGGACCAATTCGCTGTCGGTGGTCAGTGCGCACAGTACGCCGGCGGCGCTGGCCACCTCGGACAATTCCGCGCCGTCCTCTCCGCGACACCCATACCCGAAGGGAAATGCAAAGGTTGCATCACGGATGTCGAATCTGGCGCGCAGCGCGTCCAGGGAGATGGCCAGGTCGTCGCGAAAATCCCCGGCGCGACCGCGAAAATCGGCATGGCTATGGCTGTGCGTGCCTAGTTCGATCAATCCCGTGGCGAGCATTTCCCGGCACTGTGCCGACGTGACCGGCGTCCAGCTCTCGCAAGGGACGCCGGGGGAACCGGCCCAGGGCCAATCGTCGAAGGGGAACGGCCCAGGACTGTCCAAATAGGCGGTGGCCAAGAAGAGCGTCGCGGGGATGCCGTACTCCTGCAGAATCGGAAAAACGTTGAGGTAAACGCTCTCGTAGACATCGTCGAAGGTGACGACGAACGTCTTGGCCGCGATCTCCCGGCCGGCGCGGTGGCAGGCCAGCGCCTCGCGCAGCGGCCAGGGCCGATAGCCGCGCGCCAGCAAGCCTTTCATTTGCGCGCGAAACCGCGCCGGCGCCACGTTCCAAGTTGGCGCCGGGACGCCTGCCGGCGGCTGGGTCGCGCGATGGTACGCCAAAATGCCGAAGCCGCCGGCCCGCCGCAACCCCGAACATGCGGACAGCAGCCGCATCCCACGGGCGACCGCGCGATTGCGAAGTTCGCCGAACTGCCGCCGCCGTGCTCCGGCAGCAACGTTGCGGAACACGGCCGACGTCGCGACGGCGGCTTCAGACAACCGAGGCTCCAACGGCCCCCGCTCCGGCAAGCGAACTTCGCTCGAACAATCCCCGCGAGAAATCATGGTCAACTCGCACCTCGGTGGGACATGACGGCGATGACCGTCCGAACCAGCAACTTCAGGTCCTGGACCACCGATCGCAGCCCGATGTAGCGGATATCCATCCGCATCCAGTCCACGAACGAGATCAGCGATCGTCCGCTGACCTGCCAGGTGCAGGTCAGTCCGGGCGTCACCGTCAAACGACGCCGTTGCCAGGGTTCGTACTGCTGGACTTCCGCGGGCAGCGGCGGCCGCGGTCCCACCAGCGACATGTCGCCCTTGAGCACGTTCCAGAACTGGGGAATCTCGTCGATGCTCGTCTTGCGCAGCACGCGTCCCAGCGGGGTCACGCGGGGATCGTCCGTGATCTTGAACACCGGCCCCTGCTGCTCGTTCATGGCCAACAGCCGGTGCCGTTGCTTTTCGGCATCGGCGACCATGGTGCGGAACTTGTAAATCGTGAAGGGCCGCCCTCCCAGGCCGCTGCGTTGCTGTGCAAAGATGACGGGGCCCGCCGAGGTGAGCTTGATGGCCGCCGCCACGATAAGCAACAACGGCGACAACACCAGCAGCCCAAACACGGCGCCCGCGATATCCATCGTGCGCTTCCAGAGGGGAAGCCCCACGACGAACATCGTTTCCATGGCGTGGACCGGCCCTTTTTCCCCACGCAGCGCGGCCCCGGTATCCTCCCAACCGGCCTGACCGTCCGACCGCGGCGACGGATAGCAATAAACCTTGCACTCCGGCAGGGGAATGTGATAGGGAAAATCCAGGCAGACGTCGTCGGCCACCGTCCAGGCGCCCCAACTGGGCGTGCTGGGCAAGACCACGCCGATGCGGCGATCGTCCAGCCAACCCACGTCGTCGGTCGCCCGCAAACGCCGCCGCAGCACCTTGGCCAGGTGTACCAGCGTGTCCCGTCCCGCGCGCCGATCCGGCACTCCCAGCGCCAGCAACGACAACGGTTCGCCGCAGCGATCCGCCCGCGTCCGCTCCCGCAGCAGGATCGCCTGCAACTCGCGCGGGCCGCACAAGCCGCGCAGGGCCGCACTACCGGGAAGGTAGGAACCGCGCCGCCAACGGATCAACAACCGCTTAAGAAACTTGACGTTTGTCGCCATGGATTGCGTAAGCCTCAATGGGGGTTATGAGACGATCAGTCGGATATCCGTTCCTGCCGCTTGTTCAGCACGGCGCCTAGCAATCGGGCCTCGGCCCGTACGAGCAACTCCTTCACCCGCCGGGCGGCCTGCAACGGCACCCGATCGGCTTCCAACACCCAGAGCAGTCCGTCCAACAAGCCGGCCAGATGTGCGGTGCAACTGGTCTGAGCCGCGGGCGGCAGGTCGCAAACCGTCAAATCGTAATCGGCCGCCACCTCCTTCAGCAGGCCAACCATACCGTCCGATTGGTAGGCCCGCGCCGGGCTGCCGTGCAGGTGACCTGCCGTCAGCAGCCACAGATTGGCCACCCCGGACGGCCGCACGAACTGCCCGGCGGGCTCGCCGTCCAGCAGGCACTCCGCCACTCCCGGGGCGTTTCGCAGGGCAAACCACGAGTGTGCCGCCGGCCGCGCCAAATCGCAGTCCATCAGCAGCACGCGACCCTCGCCGCGACGGGCCGCAGCCACGGCCAGATGCGCGGCCGTGGTACTGACCCCTTCGCCCCGGCAACAACTCGTCACGCCCAGCGTACGCAATGACTCGGCGGCCGAACGCTGCGGCTGCGGCCACGGCAAGCCCTGCAGAATCTCCGCGTAACGTTTCCATGCGTCGTCATCCATGCCGAGGGTCGCGTGCGACCGCTCCGCCGCTATGGACTCGGGCGTCACGGACTCGGACATCATAGGCTCGGGCACTTGGGTAATCATGAGCTTATTTCCTTCCATTTCCGTTGGTCGCTAGCGTATGGGGATCGTGCATGCGGGGAATGGTCGCCAACACGCGGAGCCCCAGTTGTCTTTCAACGTCTTCCGCCGTGCGCAGCGATGGCGTCAGACGCTCGCAGGCCAGACCCACGCCCAGGCCGCCCAGCACCGCGACCAACAACCCCATGCCAAGATTGAACATCCTCCGTGGGCGAATCGGCAGCGGATCGCAGGTGGCCGCTTGCGCCACGCTGATATTCGACATCCTTTGCGTTTCCATAGCCTCGTCGATGCGCGCTTGTTCGAGATTCGTCGCATACTTTCGATAGCTCGTCTGCAGCAGGTCGACGTCGCGCTGCAATGCGACCAGACGGCGGTCGTTCTCATTGAAGGACTTCATCTCCGCCCGCACCTCGGCCAGTTGGCCGCGCAGCACGGCCGACTTCGCCTGGGCGGCGGCCAGCAGCGGCTCCTCCTGGAGCAAGGCCAGCCGGACGCCTTCATGCGCCGGATCCGGCGCCGTCACCTCATGCGTGCGCGTCGACTCCTCTTGCTTCAAGACTTTGCGGGCCACGGCAATCTGCTGGCGGATCTCCTGGAGGCGCGGATTCGCCTCGGCGTAGCGGGCCTCCGCCTCGGCGAGCTTCGTTTCCAGCGCGTAGAGCTGCCCGCGCATGGTATCCGTGCCCTCGTTGGTCATGCCGGTCGTCCGCGAAACAAGCTGCGTGGCCGGCAACTCGCCCAGTTGTCGGCGCAGGGTTTTCACGCGCGTCTCGGCCGTGGCCGCGGCCAGTTCCGCTTCCGATGCCGCGTCCTGCAAGTGACCCAGGCGCGCGACGAGGATTTGTTCCTGTCCCCCGGGGGCCGTGATGCCGCTGGCGCTCTTCAAATCGCGCAGCGCCTGCTCCTTTTCCGTCAACTCGTGCCGCAACCGCGACGCCTGCTCGACAAAGAAATCGCGCGATCCTTGCGGACGATTCAAACGCACGTGCTCCTCCAGATAACTGTCGATGAGCTTGGCCACCACGGTTTGCGATAGCTGCGGACTGCGGCCTTCATGGGCGACGACGACGATGTCGCTCTTGTGGATGGGATAGACGGCCACTTCTTTGCCCAAGCGCGCAATCGCCTTGTCGCGAGGGGTCAACGCGGCCGCGCCGCGGCTCCACCCCTGCGAGCCCAAAATGGTCTCCGCGCCCACGGCATCGACGACTTTTTCCAGCACCGCTCGGCTCTGGATGATTTCCACGACCGAATTGATCTCGTTGTCGCGCGACAACGGCACCGACACCACGGCCTCTTGTCCGAGGGTGGCGCTGGCGTCGAGGGTCGCGTTCTCGCGTCCCAGTCGCAAGTACAGTTTGCCCTCCGAGCGATACACGTTGGGCTGCAGCCAGATGATCAGCGTGACGGCACTCATGGCCACCAGAAAGAACAGCAGCGATTTCCACTTCTGACGCCACAGCGCGCGGCAAATGTCGTGAAACGTCATAGTGCGAACGATGGCTCGTTGCATGGTCATGCCTTTCGCGTTCAGCGGCCGATTCGCCGCGTCCCCCTCGTACGGGCTGCCGCGATGTCCGCGTCCAATTCATACTCGCGGGAATGATTCGCCTGCAAAAAAGGGATGACAAGCGGGAAGTTCGGAACCCGCCGTTGGCTTGCGAGTTCTCCCTATAACCCCCCCCGGGCCGCGCGGGCCGTCACTTCAGCCCGCAAGAACTGTACACAACCCGTTGGACAGCAGAAAGTTACCACGCACGAAGAAGAAGTGGCGAGGCTCGCGCTAAGACGATGTGAATCGATCTGGCGGCAGTGCTCGCTTCAGGCACTGGACACTTTGACTAACGGAAGTCCCCTGGCGGCCGCCGCCAAGCACATTAGCCATCTTGCCCATGCAGCCGAAACTACGCCTCGGCGACGAGAAACCGCGACTGTATTCCGCGATTGGGGAGACTCAGGAGCGAGGCCGTACGGCGTCGGGCGGAGTGACGCCTTGGCAGGCGGCCGCGCCACCATTACGGCCGCAACAATCCTGCGCCAATGCCGCCGCTTCGCTGCAACCGGCGGGTGGCGGTTCGCTCAACGGGCGGCGACCACAACGACACATCCCCTCGGCCATGGCGGCAAACCAATGCCTGCGAAGCACGAATTCGTGCCCCGCCAGCAAGGCTGCGGCCAACAGCAACGGCACCCAATAATAGATGACGCGGAACACTAGCAGGGCGGCGATCCCGGCGGATTCGTATTCCTCGGGAAGAAAGGCCAGGACAACACCGTCGAAGACCGCATATCCGCCCGGCATGTGGCTCAAGACGGCGGCCACGTAGGCCAACATGTAAATGCCCAGAAACTTCGGATAATCAATGCCCGCCATCGACGGCAGCAGGGCGTACAAAACACCCGCCGCCACCAGCAGGTCCGCCGAGGCGACGCCCACTTGATAGAGCGTAAGTTTGAAGGGCGGAACCGGCAGCTTCCAACGCCACAGCGTGACGGTCCCCTTGTGGCACGCGCTGGCGCCCAAGTAGGCGACGGCGACCCCCAAGAGAACAATCCCGACGATCCGCGTGTTATGAAAGCACAGGGGGATCCCCGCGGGGATAGTCAGCGGGTCGTAGATAAAGACCACCCCGGCCAGGAAGAAAAGCCCAAACCAAATGGTCAGCCCGAGAATGACCAGCAATTGCAGGATTTTCATGGGGGAGACGCCCCATGCCGAATAGAGCCGGTAGCGAACCGTGGTCCCAGCAAACGTCGCCCCCACGTTGTAGCTGAAAGCGTAGCCCGTGAACGACGCCAGGGCGACTTTCCATAAGGCCAACCGCTCGCCGATATAACGCACCGCCAGCAGATCGTAACCGACCAGGATGACGTAATTCAGCAGCGTCAGTCCGATGGCCGCATACAGCCAAAGCGTGGAAATCTGCGCGACGCTCTGCCGCACCTCCGCATAGGTGTGTTTTTTCAGGATCCCATGGAGGAACCACACGGCGACTGCGAAGATCAGCACGACCAGCAGCGGCCCGAGATAGCGCAAATGTTTTTTCATGGGGAGCCGTCCTTCCGCCGAGGGCCGACGCGGCCGCTCTGGCGGGGCATGTAAACCCATGATTATAACGCCCCCGGAACTTCACGACAAGCACGCACCGTCTTCCGGCGGTCGGGAATCCGACCGTCCCGCGATGCCGCAGTGGATCAACCGGCGGCGTTGCCGACGGCGTGCATCGACTGCCGCTTGCGTTTCAGGAACGGCTTCTCCACCAGTCGCCACGACAGGAGGCCGGCCACGAACGTCAACGCGACGATGCGCAGGAGGTCGAAGTTGTTGACCCTCAGTTCCTTTTCCATCACGGCTCCAAAAGCCCTGGGGAGTGGAACGGGATTCCAGCACCAGCGAACGTGGAACGTGGCCGCAGTCTATACGAGGACTAAATCGGGTGTCATGTCGGCACAAGCGACAACGCGGGCACGTCTTGGGCACTCGTAGTCAAGCACGAGGGCCGAGCGGCCTTGAGCCGGTTCAGCGCACGAAACACAACCGGCGCTGCCCGCACGACACGTCCGTCATGCGGGCAACGCCGGTTAGGCTCGGCGGAAAAATAACTTCCCGATTTGCCCGTACTCCTCACGCTCCGTCGTGAGGAATTGC